>JACQGV010000013.1 GCA_016199375.1 Chloroflexota bacterium
CGGCGTTTCGACGACCCCCACTATGCGGGCTATCTGGTGCTCTGGGGCGGGGTGCTGCTGGACGACCTGCCGGGCATCCGCGCCGAGGCGCTGCGGGGGCCGCTGAGCGCCGCCACCACCAAGCGGTTCTTCGAATATCTGCTGGGCCTAGCCAGGAGCCGGGCCGACGGCTACGTTGCCGAGCGCCTACAGCATTCGTGGAGCAACGCCTCGGACATCCGCGACGGTGGAGCCACGCGGCTTATCCCGGGGCTCTCCCCGGATAGCGAGGGGTCGCCGGACCTACGGGTTGTGGCCCTTATCGCCCCCTAAGTCCAGGCGGCGCAGGAACTGGCGGAACTGGGGGCCCAGCTCGGGGTGCTGGAGGGCGAGCTCCACGGAGGCTTTCAAGAACCCCAGCGGGGTGCCGGCGTCGTAGCGGGTGCCCTCAAACTGGTAGGCGAAGATGCGCTGGCCGCGCAGGAGGAGCTGGAGGGCATCGGTGAGCTGGATCTCGCCGCCGGAGCCCGGCGGGGTGTGCTCCAGGGCCTCGAAGACCTCCGGGGTGAGGATGTAGCGCCCCACGATGCCCAGGTTGGAGGGCGCCTTCCCCGGCGCCGGCTTCTCCACCAGCCCCAGGACCTCCCAGATGTGGTGCCCCACCTCCCGCGTCTGCACGATGCCATAGGAGCTGACCTGGTCCTCTGGGACAGGCTCCACGGCGATGACGCTGCCTCCCAGCTTTCTGAACACATCCATCATCTGGCGGGTGGCAGGCACCTCGGCCTGGATGACATCGTCGGGGAGCAGGACCGCGAAGGGCTCGTCGCCCACGATGTCCCGCGTGGTCAGGACGGCATGGCCCAGCCCCAACTGGGCCTTCTGGCGGACGTAGACCAGGTTGGCCAGGTCGGAGATGGCGCGCAGGGCCTGCACCATCTCGGCCTTGCCCTTCTCCTGCAGCAGGTACTCCAGCTCGAAAGAGCGGTCGAAGTGGTCCTCGATGGCCCGCTTCCCCAGGGCGGTGACGACAATGATGTCCCGCAGGCCCGAGGCCACAGCCTCCTCCACGATGTGCTGGATGAGGGGCTTGTCCACCAGGGGTAGCATCTCTTTGGGCTGGGCCTTGGTAGCGGGCAAGAAGCGGGTGCCCCAGCCCGCCGCGGTGACGACGGCCTTGCGCAACGGTTTCATGTTTACCCTTCAGCCACCCTCACCTTAACCCTCTCCCATGAGAGCGTAGATTGTGCCCTCGCGCTTCGGGAGAGGGAGGGGTGAGGGCCGGCGCTGGGACATCCTACCATACGAGAACGCTGGCGGCGTTGACAGGGCCAGCCCCCCTCACTACAGTTAGCATGGTCGTGCTAGACGGGGAGTTAGCGGTGCCCTGAACCCGCAATCCGCTTCAGCGGGGTCGAACTCCTCCCCGAGGGGGCGCCGTCTGGGACTGACCGGCCGTGCTGGTATTGAGGGCTGGGCCCTGCGCGGCGGGGCCCTGCAAACCCGGTCAGGTCCGGAAGGAAGCAGCCGTAAGCAGCCAGCCCCGGGTGCCGCAGGTCCGCCTGGCCTGAGCCAGCCTGCCGGGATAAGCCAGGAGGCGCCGTCGAAGGGAGGTGCACGACCATCCCTGTGAATACTGGACCTGGGGTAGGTAAGGGTGGCCGGGGCCCCCGGCAGGAGAGCCTGCCCGCCCCAGCGCCCTCGAGCGCAGCCACCCGGCGGCAGCTCCGCTCCCTGGGTCTGCGGCCGCGCAAAGCCCTGGGGCAGCACTTCCTGGTGGACCCGCTCGCCCTGGAAGCGATCCTGGCCGCCGCCGAGCTGGGGCCGGCGGATACCGTGATCGAGGTGGGCCCCGGCCTGGGGGCCCTGACCGCCGCCCTGGCCCAGGTCGCGGGGCGGGTCATCGCAGTGGAGCTGGACCCCGCCCTCGCCCAGGCCCTGGAGCGGCGCTTCCCGGCGCAACGCCGGGTGACGGTCGTCCAGGGCGACATCCTGAGGCTGCCGCCGGCGGCGCTGCTGGCCCAGGCCCAGGTGCCCCCACCCTACAAGGTGGTGTCCAACCTGCCCTATGCCATCGCCACGGCGACCATCCGCCACTTCCTGGAGGCGTCGCCGCCGCCCAGCCTGATGGTGGTGACAGTACAGCGGGAGGTGGCACGGGCCATGGTGGCGGCGCCGGGCGCCCAGAGCCTCCTGAGCGTGGCGGTGCAGCTCTACGGGGAGCCCGCGCTGGTGCGCGAGCTGCCCCCGCAGAGCTTCCACCCGGCGCCCAAGGTGGCCTCCGGGATCGTGCGCATCCGGGTGCGCGGCCAGCCCGCGGTAGCGCCCGAGGCACCCACCGCCTTCCTGGCCCTGGTGCAGGCCGGCTTCGCCGCCCGTCGCAAACAGCTCCGCAACAGCCTGGCCCAGGGGCTCGGGATCGCCCCGGCCGCGGCGGGGCGCTGGCTGGAGCGCTGTGGCATCGGCCCCACCCGGCGAGCAGAGACCCTGACCCTGCCGGAGTGGGAGCAGCTCTACCGGACCCGCGGAACGTGAGCGGCGAGCCCCTGGTCCTGCCCGCCTACGGCAAGCTGAACCTGACCCTCGAGGTCCTGGGGCGGCGGCCCGACGGCTACCACGAGGTCCGCAGCGTCCTCCAGACCATTGACCTCCACGACACGATCGCCTTCGCGCCCGCCCCCGCGCTGGAGCTCCAGTGCGACCGTCCGGAGCTGCAGGGGGCCGCTAATCTGGCGCTCCAAGCCGCCCGCCTCCTCCAGGGGCTGGCCGGCGACGCCCGCGGGGCGCGCATCACCATCCGCAAGCGGATCCCCATCGCCGCCGGCCTCGGCGGAGGCAGCAGCGACGCGGCGGCGACACTGCTGGGGCTGAACCGCCTCTGGGGGCTGGGGCTCGCGGTGGGCGACCTGAGCCCCTTAGCGGCGTCCCTGGGCTCGGACGTGCCCTTTTTCCTGCACGGCGGCACCGCTCTGGTGGAGGGGAGGGGAGGGGTGGTGGTGCCCTTGCCCGCCGGCCCCCGGCGCTGGTTCCTGGTCGCACGGCCGCCCATCGAGCTGCCCGCCAAGACCAGGACGATGTACTCCGCCCTGAAGCCCTTCATGTTCTCCCAGGGCGAGCTGACCCAGGCCCTGGTGGACAGGCTCTTCCAGGGGGACCCCGCGGCAGCGGACCTGCTGGGGAACATCTTCGACCTGGTCGCGCCCACGGTGTACCCTGGCTTCGACGAGCTCCGGCTGCGGCTGGTGAAGCTGGGGCTGGGGCCCCTCCACCTGGCGGGGGCAGGGCCGGCGCTATTCGCCCCCGTGGCGGACGAGACGGCGGGGCGCGCGCTCCACGCGCGGCTGCAGGAGGAGGGCCTGGAGGGCTACCTGGTGAGGCCGGTGGCGGCGGGAGCGTGAAAGACGCGCCCGATTGCCGGGCGCGGTTGCTCCCGCCCGCTCTACTGTTCTACTATGCCGTGACGTTTGCGCTGCGGAGGGCCGATGGCCGTTGTCATAGATATGCA
>JACQGV010000162.1 GCA_016199375.1 Chloroflexota bacterium
CCAGGAAGTCCACTAGACGGTCCGTGGGTGCGGCGGTTGCTGGCCTGGCCGGGGGTAGGATTCGGTAGCAGCGCGGCTGCCTAGACCACCAGGCCGGGCAGTGGTGTGTCGCCGATGTACTGCTCCGCCTCTAGCTCCCGGTACGCGGCGGCGGTGAGCCCCAGGATCTCCTTCAGCACCAGGGCGTTGTGCTCGCCGAGGCGCGGCGGATACCGGTGAATGCCTCCTGGCGTCTCCGACATCTTCCAGACAACGCCGGGCAGGGGGATGGGCGGCAGATCGGGGTGGACTACAGGCTGGAAGAAGCCTCTGCTGACGAAGTGAGGGTCTTCGTAGACCTCTCGGTTGTCCAGGACGGCCGCCGCGGGCACGCCGTGTCCCTGGAGGATGCGCATCACCTCGTAGTGGTCGTGTTGCCGAGTCCAGCCCGCGATCAGGCGGTCCAGCTCGTCCTGGTGGCGCCGGCGCCCCACCACGTCGGCGAACCGCTCATCCCGGCACCAGGCGGGGTCCCCCAGGGCCTTGCAGAAGCGTTCCCACTCGGTATCGCTGCTGATAGAAATGGCGACCCAGCGGTCCTCGCCGTGGCAGGGGTAGACACCACAAGGGGCTTGAGTCGGATGCCTGTTCCCCGAGGGGCCTCTAACGATGCCGTTCATGGTGTAGTCCATGATGGCTTCGCCGATGTGGGGCATGAAGGCCTCGCAGCCGGAGAGGTCAATGAACTGGCCTTGCCCGGTCTCGTTGCGGTAGTAAAGAGCCATTAGCAGTGCCAGGGCCCCGCTCACGGAGGCCACCGTATCCAGGTGGGTGCTGGCGCTCACCGTGTCGGGCGTCAGGTCGGCGTAGCTGCGCAGCCAGGTGTGGCCAGCGGCGGCGTCCATGGAGCCGCCCATGGCCACGTGGGTGGCGTAGGGGCCCCTGGCGCCGAAGCCGGAGGCGGCCAGGACGATGATATCGGGCCGGACCGCCCGCAGGCTCTCATAGTCCACCCCCAGCTTCTGGGGGACGCCGGTGACCAGGTTGGTGGCGAAGACGTCGCTGATCCTCACCAGCCCGTAGAACAGCTCCCGGCCCCGCGGTCGCGCCAGGTCCAGGGTCAGGCTGAGCTTGTTGCGGTTGGCCACGTAGAAGCTCAGGTTGGAGTCCCAGGGCCGGGGGCCCGGCTCCTTACCCGGGTAGGTGGGCAGCCCGGGCGGGGGCGCCACCGGGCCACGGGTCATATCCATGTGCTGGATGGCCTCTACCTTGATGACCTCGGCGCCCAGGTCAGACAGCAGGGTCAGCGCCCACGGGCCCACCCAGCCCTCGCCCAGCTCCAGGACCCGGATGCCCGCCAGGGGAGCGCTCCCGCTCATCCTCACACCACCTCTGCCTGGCGCAGGGCGGCCAGCTTCTCCCTGGTCAGGCCCAGCAGCCCGCCGTAGACCTCCTCATTGTGCTGCCCCAGGAGCGGGGCAGGCCGCCGCGCAAGCCAGGGCACTGCCGAGAGCCTGAACGGCGCCCCCGGGTACAGGAGCCGCCCCGCCTCGGGGTGGTCCATCTCCACGAAGAAGCCGCGGGCCTGGTTGTGGGCGTCGCTCACCAGGTCGGCGGGCGTATTGACAGGCGCCAGGGGATAGCGCGCCGCCCGACCAGCGGCGAAGACCTCCTCGCGGGTGTGGTCCAGGAGCCAGGAGTACCAGAGGGCGTCTAACTCGCCCCGGTTGGCCTCGCGGGCCTCAGGAGTGCTGAAACGGGGGTCGGCGGCCAGCTCCGGCATCCCGATCATGGCGTAGACCCGGGGCCACCACGACTCGCCCCTACCTCCACCCTGGACGCCGATGTAGCCGTCCTTGCATTGGTAGGCCCCCATCAGATACGTGCCGGCGGCCTGGTTGCCCAGCCGCCGAGCAATCTCTCCCGTGTACTGGTAGCCCGTGGCCCCGCGCTCCACAGAGCCCAGGATGGCCTCGGCGATGGAAACATCAACCCACTGCCCGATGCCCCCGTAGCGGGCGAGGAAGATGGCCCCCAGCGCGGCCACGGCGGCTGTGAGCCCAGCCAGCATCTGGCCGACGTTGTCGGCGTACTTCAGGGGCTCGCGGTCGGGCAGCCCCCTGCTGTACATGGGGCCTCCCAGGGCCTGGAGCACCAGCTCGGAGCCTTTGTAGTCGCGGTAGGGCCCGGTCTGGCCGAAATCGGTGATGGATAGCAGGACCAGCGCTGGCTGCAACTGTCTGAGGGCGGCGTACCCGAGGCCGAGCGCCTCCAGCGTTCCAGGGTGGAAGCTCTCCACCACCATGTCGGCCCGGTGCACCAACTCCCGGCAGAGGGCGGCGCCCGCGGACGTCGCCGGGTCGAGGGTGATGCCCAGCTTGTTGGTGTTGAGATGAAGGAAGAGTCCGCTGCGTTCGAGGTGGGGGGCTCCTCCCGGAAAAGGCCCGGCCCGGCGGCTAGGGTCGCCCTGACCAGGAGGCTCCACCTTGATCACCTCGGCGCCGTAGTCGGCCAGTAGCTTCGTGCAGAACGGCCCAGCGATGCCCTGAGTCAGGTCCAGGATGCGCAGGTTCGGCAGGCTGCCATTCATGGATCGCCTCTCACCGCAGCCCTAAGGCTCGTCCCAGGCGCGGGTCCAGCACGTCGCGGAGGGCATCGCCCAGGAAGTTCAGCCCCAGCACTAGAAGCGTGATGGCCATCCCCGGAAAGAGGGAGGCGTAAGGGCTCCGGGCTAGATATCCGTAGGCCTGGTTTAGCATGGCCCCCCAACTGGGCGTAGGCGGTTCTACTCCCACTCCCAAGAAGCTCAACCCGGCCTCCGCCAGGATGGCGAAGGCCATGGCCAGCGAGCCCTGGACGATGATGGGCGCCAAGGCGTTGGGCAGGATATGCCGGTACAGGATGCGGCGTGTCGGCACCCCCAGGGCCCGCGCGGCCATCGCGTAGTCCGTCTCGCGGATCGACAGTGTTAGGCTGCGGACGATGCGGGCAAAGGAGGGGGTGAATACCACTCCCAGGGCGATCATGACGTTCTGTATCCCCGGCCCCAGGGCCGCCAGGATGCCCAGGGCCAGGATCAGGGTGGGGAAGGAGTACATGGCGTCAATAGCCCGCATCAGGATGTCGTCCACCAGGCCCCGGTAATAGCCCGCCACTAGGCCCAGGGGCACCCCCAGGACGAGGGCCACGCCCACGCTGATGAGGCCGACCTCCAGGGCGATGCGCGAGCCCAGGATGATGCGGCTCAAGGTGTCGCGGCCCACGACGTCGGTGCCCAAGGGATGCGCCAGAGTGGGCGGGCGTAGCACCTCCCTCAGGTTGGTCTTGAGGGGATCGTAGGGCGCTACCAGGTCGCCTAGGGCCGCCATAGCCGCGAAGAGGAGCACGATACCCAGGCCCACCGCCGCGAGGCGCACCCGCAGGAGCTTCTTGACGAATCCCCAGGGCCTCGCTGGGGTAAGCCGCTGGCCCGTCGCCCTCGCTATCGCCAGTGCCGGTCCGACAGCCCTCATGGCGCCTCGCTACGTATACTTGATCCGCGGGTCCAGGACCGCGTAGAGGAGGTCTGTGACGAGATTGGTCAGCACCACCGAGAGGGCCACCATTAGCACTACGCCCTGCACCACCAGGAAGTCCCTCTGGAAGATGGAGAACACCGTCAGGCGCCCCATGCCGGGGATGGCGAACATGGTCTCGACGATGACGGTACCGCTGATGAGGTGGGAGATCTGCAGGCCCATGACCGTGACCACCGGGAGCAGGGCATTCTTCAATACGTGGACCCAGATCACCCGCCGCTCGCGAAGCCCCTTGGCCCGGGCCGTGACCACGTAGTCTTGGGCCAGCACCTCGAGGACGGCGGAGCGAGTCTGGCGCATGTTCACGGCGGCAGCCGAGGTGCCCAGGGCGAACGCCGGCAGGGCCATGTGCCTCAGCGCCCCCATGGGGTCCTCGAACACGCTCACGAACCCCGAGGCCGGCAGCCATCTCAGAGCCAGCGTAAACGCGAAGATGAGGAGTATCCCAAGCCAGTAGTTGGGGATCGCCACCCCCAGCATAGAGAACACCGTGGCGCCCACGTCCGCCATGCTGTTGCGCCGCACCGCCGACACAACCCCGGCCGTGAGCCCGATGGCCACGGCGATGGCGTAGGCGGCGACCCCGAGCTGGAGCGTCACTGGCAAGCGGCGCGCAATGGTGCTGAGCACCGGCTCATTGCTGTAGATGGAGCGGCCGAAGTCGCCTTGGAGGATCCGCCAGAGCCAGAGGCCGTACTGGACGGGGATGGCCCGGTCCAGCCCCAGCTCATGGCGGACCTGCTCTAGCTCCGTCTCGGAGACCGTGGTCTCGCCCAGGTAGGCCTGGGCCGGGTCGCCCGGGAGGAGCAGGATGAGGGCGAAGGTGGCGACGGTGACCAGGAGGAGCACCGGAACAAGCTGGAGCAGGCGGCGGAGGATGTAGCGTTGCACCTGCGGCCTCTCAAGGGAGGCTCTCCGGCCGCGCAGCCGGAGAGCCCCCCTCACTACCCCGCTACTTGTCCAGCCAGACTCGTGCCCAGCGGCGGTTCCCCTCGGAGCCGAAGTCCCACGCCTTTACGTGGGTGTACGTGACGTCCAGGCCGGTCGTGTAGAAAGTGAAGACTCCGTAAGCGTTGTCCAAGATAAAGCGCTGTATCTCGTCGTACTTCGCCCGGCGGGCTTTCAAGTCGTAGGTGGCCTTGGCCTCACTGATCAGCTGGTCCAGCTTGACCTGGGTGGGGTCGTTCTTGGCGATAAGCCGCTTCCCGCCAGGGCTGAAGAAGGCATCGCTGTGGAAGACCATGCCCATGGCCGCGTCGGGGTCGCCGCGCAGCACGATTCCCGAGACCATCACCACGATCTCGTCCCTTTGGAAGGCCTCTACCCATGCCGCGGTCTCATAGGTCCGCAGGTTGGCGATGATGCCCACCTCGGACAACTGGTCCTTGATGACCTCCGCTTGGCGGGCGGCGACAGGGCCAGTGTGGATGCTCAGGGTGAACTCGACCCGGTCCCCGAGGCCGGAGGCTTTCAGGTACTGCTTAGCCTTGGCCACATCCCGGCTGGGCGCTTCAAGCTTTGGGTCGTACGCCCAGCCGAAGGCTGGCAGCACCGGCCCTTTCGCAGGCATACCCTCGCCGAAGTAGAGGCCTTCCACTATGGCCTGGCGGTCGATGGCCCAGGCCACGGCGCGCCGGAAGTTCACGTTGTTCCAGGGCGGCAGGGCATAGTTCCCATAGATGTAGCCCGCCGATGCGCCTACGAACCGCTCAATCCTCAGCTTCGGGTTCTGCTTCACCTGCGCCACGTCCTTGGCGTCAAGCCCGATCTGGGCGTCCAACTCGCCGGACACCAGGGTCGCCAGGCGGACGGTGGGGTCAGGGATGATGCGCCACTCCAGCCGGTCCAGGTAGGGAAGGCCCTTCTGCCAGTAGTCCCTGTTCTTCTCCAGCACGATCCGGGTGTCCGGCACCCACTCCACGAAGCGGAAGGGGCCCGTGGCGACAGGGTTGCGGCGGATGTCTTTCCCGTACTTCTCCACCGCCGCTCGGGACATGATCATGCCTACGCGGTCGCCAAGCAGCGGCAGCAGTGAGGCCGAGGGCTGGTTCAGGTTGAAGCGCACCGAGTACTCGTCCACCACGTCGATGCTGACCACGTACGGCCTGACAAAGCCGCCCTCGGCCGCTTGAGTCGCGGGATCCAGGACGCGCTCCATGTTCCACTTCACCAGCCCGGCGTTCAGGGGCGTGTCGTCGTGGTTCTTCACACCCCGGCGGATGCGGAAGACGATGGTCTTAGGGTCCACCAGCTCCCAGGACTCCGCCAGGGAGGTCGCCGGGCGCGGGACCATGTCATTGTCGCGGTCCACCAGGTTATCGTAAAGGGCGCGGATGAACTCGATCTCGTGACCACCGCGGCTGGCGTGGGCATCCAGCATGCCCGGGTTGGACCCGGTGCCAAGCCGCAGCGTTCCCCCCAGCTTCACGGCGGCCGGGGCCGACGTGGCGGTGGCAGAGCGCGCTGTCGTGGCGGGCGCCGTAGCCGCCGGCCCCGGCGCGGCTGGCGTCGCCGTAGGCGCGGCCGCGCCGCCGCAGGCGGACGCTACCAGGGTGGCCCCCGCCAGCAGAGTGGCGCCAAGGGAAAGCCTGGCTTTGCTTGTCATCGGCGATAACCTCCTCGAACGCTCGGTACACTTTGAAAGCGGGACGGGGCCGCCCGATGCTAGGGGCACCCTGGGCTAGTCCCTGGCGGTGAAGATGTTGACCAGGCTCACGTACATCCCCGGCAGGCCGCCCTGTTCGTGGGTCAGCGCCACCGACGCGCCCTTCACCTGGCGCTCCCCGCACTTGCCCTGGAGCTGCTTATAGGCCTCGTACAACTTGGCCGGGGTGGAGCCGGCGTGGCCGAAGGACTTGAGCCCCCCGTTGGGGCTCACGGGCAAATCGCCCTCCATGTCGAAGACGCCGGCCTGGGCGTACTCCCCACCCTTGCCACGGGGCGCGAAGCCGAAGTCCTCGTAGGCCACCAGCTCCACCACGGTGAAGGCGTCGTGGAGGCAGGCGAAGTCAAGCTCCTTCAGGGGCTCCTTAATCCCCGCCATCTCGTAGGCCTGGCCCACGGCGATGACGTTCTCCGGGAAGTGAACCCAGTCGTAAGCGGTGTCAATGCGGCCCTGCATGGTGCCGGTGCTCATGCCTTGGCCCCGCAGCAGCACGAAGTCGTCCCGGAACTGCTTGGCCAGCTCGGCGCGGGTTAAGACCACGGCGGCCGCCCCGTGGGGCATGACGCAGCAGTCGTGGAGCCCCAGGGGCCAGGAGATCATGGGGGCGTTCATATAGGTGTCCAGGTCTATCTCTTTGCGCATGTAAGCCAGGGGGTTCCGCACGCCATTCCGGTAGTTCTTGATGGCGATGCGGCCCAGGGCCCTCTTGGTTGCCTCGTAGCCAAGACCGTAGTGGTGGGCGTAGCGGGTGACGAAGGTAGCGAAGGTGCTGGCGGCGTTACGGCTGCCGAAAGTCACGCGCTGACCAAAGGTCTGGTCGCCACCCGTGCCGCCCACAAACACCCCGCGCTCGAGAGACTGGCCGTCGAAGTGGGCCGTCACCCCCGCCGCCAGAACCACGTCGTATATGCCCGCGGCCACGGCGAAGGCGGCGTTGCGGAAGGCGTCGCCGCCCGTGGCGCACCAGCTATTCACCTCGGTGACGGGCACGAAGTTGAGCTTCAGGCTGCGGCCCAGCAGAAAGCCGGCCTCGCTACTGCCCCCCAGCCAGGCCGCCTGGACATCCCCCGTCCCGATGCCGGCGTCGCCCAGCGCTTCGAAGCACGCCTCGACCAGGAGGTCCTCCGCGTCCTTGTCGTAGTAGTCACGAAACGGAGTGCAGCCAGCCCCGATAATAGCCACCCGGTTCCTGAGGCTTTCCATAGTCTTTCTTCTGTTCTCATGCTTAGATACACCTGAACCGACGAGCTTCTTATACAGCGGCAATTAGGCATTGTCAAGCCGTCATAACTGCCAACCATGCGACGATATTAGTCAGCTGACTCACCGTGGTCTTGCGGCCGGTCAGCAAGAGCAGACCGAAGAATACCGTTGCGAGCGAGACACGTACGACCAGATGCGCGTTAGCCGCCTCCGGCATCAGTGACGCCAGCCAGAACGCCACGGCCACGCTTCCGAGGATCAGCGAGGGGTAAAGCCTATGTAGGACTCCAGATC
>JACQGV010000160.1 GCA_016199375.1 Chloroflexota bacterium
CATCCGGCGCCGCGCCCTCCGCCATCTGGAGAAGGGGCGGGTGGTGATCTTCGCCGCCGGCACGGGCAACCCCTACCTTACCACCGACTCGGCAGCGGCCCTGCGGGCCATTGAGATCGGCGCCGAGGTGCTGTTGATGGCCAAGAACCAGGTGGACGGGGTCTACAGCGCCGACCCCCGCAAGCACCCCAACGCCATCAAGTTCTCCCGGCTTACCTACCTGGACGCCATCAATCAGCGCCTGGAGGTGATGGACAGCACCGCCCTCTCCCTCTGCATGGACAACAGCGTCCCCATCATCGTCTTCGATCTGCAGGCGGAGCGCAGCATCGAGCGGGCGCTGGCGGGGGAGAGCATCGGCACCCTGGTGAGCGTCTGACGGACGGATGCGCGCCTGCCGCCATCCGCTCCCTCAACGGACAGGCCAGCAACATGAGCGCAAAACAGGCTGACGAGATCCTGAGCAGCGCCGAGGTCAAGATGCTCAAGGCCATCGAGGCCCTGGAGCACGACCTGGCCAGCATCCGCACGGGCCGGGCCAGCCCGACCCTGGTGGAACATCTGAAGGTGGACTACTTCGGCACCCCCACCCCCCTCAATCAACTGGCCGGCATCTCGGCCCCCGAGTCCCGACTCCTGGTGATCCAGCCCTGGGACCGCGGCACCCTCAAGGCCATCGAAAAGAGCATCCTGCAGTCGGAGTTGGGCCTCAACCCTGCCAGCGACGGCGTCGTTATCCGGCTCCCCATACCGGCCCTCACTGAGGAGCGGCGCCGCGAGCTGGTGAAGCTGGTTCACCGGCGGGTGGAGGAGGGCCGGGTGGCTATCCGCAACGTGCGCCGGGATGCCCATGAGCACCTGCGGCGGCTCCAGAAGGGCGGGGAGTTGGCGGAGGACGATGAGCGCCGCTACCAGGAGCGGCTGCAAAAGACAACCGACGAGAGCATCGCCGCGGCGGAAGAGGGGGGCGCGGCTAAGGAGAAGGAGCTGTTGGAAGTGTAGGTGATAGCAGCGGGGCGCGGCGCCCAGGCCCACCGCTGGCAGCCCGTCGAAGCCATCACATCACCAGCTTCGCAGACCATGGCGACCAGAGCTGAGCCCCACAACCCACCAGCGCCCGCCGCCGCCGGGCTGCCGCGGCATGTGGCTATCATCATGGATGGCAACGGCCGCTGGGCCCACCAGCGCGGGCTACCGCGTCTGGCCGGCCACCGGGCGGGCACCGACAACATCAAGAGGCTCGTGCGCTCCGTCCTGGAGCTAGGCATCCCCTACCTGACCATCTACGCCTTCTCCACCGAGAACTGGAACCGTCCCCTCGAGGAGGTCCAGGGCCTCTTTGGCATCCTGCGGGAGGTTATAGACAGGGAGGTGCGGGCGCTCCATGAGCAGGGGGTCCAGATCCGGCATCTGGGGCGCACAGAGGGCATCCCCACCGGGCTCCAGCGGGCGATCAGCCGGGCTACCGAGCTGACCAAGGCCAACCGGCGGCTGGTCCTGGCCGTGGCCTTCAACTACGGAGGGCGCCGGGAGATCCTGGACGCCGTCCAGCGCCTGGTCGCCGCAGGACTGCCACCGGCAGCAGTGACGGAGGAAACCTTCGCGGCGCACCTGAGCACCGCGGGCCTGCCTGACCCGGACCTCATCATCCGCTCCGGAGGCGAGGTGCGGATGAGCAACTTCCTTATCTGGCAGGCGGCCTACGCCGAGTATTACGCCACCGCCACCCTCTGGCCCGATTTCGGGCCCGAGGACCTGGCCGCCGCCCTGCGGGCCTATTGCCAGCGTCAGCGGCGCTTCGGCGGCCTCAACGGACAGGGCCCCCTGACACCGGCACCGCCGTAGCGGGCATGCTTGGCCCTCGGCTAGCCTCGGCGGCGGTGGGGCTGCCCCTCCTCTTCCTCGCCGTGTGGTTCGACAGCCCCGGGTTCTCAGTCCTGGTCGCCCTGGCCGCCGGCGTGGGCGCCTGGGAGCTGCTGCGGCTGGTGGCGCCGGGCCTGAGCACGGCCCCCCGAGCGCTGGGCCTGGCCGGGGCAGTTGCCCTGGCCTTCAGCGGTCGCCTCGCCGAGCCGGTCTGGGTGTACCTGGCAGTCGGGGCGATTTGGACCGCGGTGGCCCTGCCTCCTTCCTTGTGGCCGAAGCCAGGCCATCTCTATTCTTCACTGAGGCCCTGGGCCAACGGGCTGGGCGCCATTTTCCTCATCGGCGTACTCCTGAGCGTGTACCTGGCCCTCCGAGTCGCTCCTCAGGGTCGCGCCTGGACCTTCCTGGCCCTGGGCGCCACCTTCGCCAACGACACCGGGGCCTACCTGGTCGGCCGTCTGCTGGGGCGCCACCGTCTCGCCCCTGCCATCAGCCCCCGCAAGACCATCGAGGGCGCCCTGGGCGGGCTCGCCGCGGGCGCCGCCGCCGGCTGGGGCCTGGCCCAGCTTCAGGGCCTGCCGCTGGGAGCTGGCTGGGGCCTTCTCCTGGGGCTCGGCATCGCGCTGGCCGCCCAGGCGGGAGACCTGGTGGAGTCATATGTCAAGCGGCGGGCCGGGGCGAAGGACGCCAGCGGGCTGATCCCCGGCCACGGTGGACTCCTGGACAGGCTAGACAGCCTGCTCCCGGCGGGGGCGCTGGTCTACGCCGCCGCCCGGCTGTCCAGCGGGGCCTAGGTCAGGCATCCCACCGCCGCTCGGGCTGGCTAGTGACTACCTCGGCCCGCTAGGTATATACTGGTCGCACGGCGTAGTATCTATGTTCGAAGTAGGGCGATGACAGGCACGCAAGTCGCTCGTGGTGGCTTACAGAGAGACGGGCGCAAGGGGCTCGTCATCCTGGGCTCCACCGGCTCCATCGGCACCCAGACCCTGGACGTGGTCAGGTCCTTCCCCGAGCGTTTCTGGGTGATCGGCCTGGCGGCGGGCCGCAACACCGACCTGCTCCAGAAACAGGTGGCCGAGTTCCAGCCCCGCCACGTCTGGTGCCAGCACAGGGGCGGGCTTGCGCTTCAGGACACCAGCTTCACCCCTATGGAGGAGATGGTGGCCGACCCCGAGGTGGACCTGGTAATGGTGGGGACGGTGGGCCTGGCCGGGCTCGCCCCCACCCTGGCCGCGGCCCGGGCGGGCAAGGCCATCGCCCCTGCCAACAAAGAAGTGCTGGTCATGGCGGGGGCCCTCGTCACCCAGGAGGCAGCCCGCCACCGCGCCACCATCCTGCCCGTGGATAGCGAGCACAACGCCCTCTGGCAGTGCCTCGTCGGCGAGGACCCGACCCGGGTCGCGCGCGTCGCCCTCACGGCGTCGGGCGGCGCCTTCCGCGACCGGC
>JACQGV010000157.1 GCA_016199375.1 Chloroflexota bacterium
CCACTACATGATGGGCGGTATCCGCACCAACACCTGGGGAGAGACCAGCATCCCCGGCCTTTATGCCTGCGGCGAGGCGGCTTGCACCGGTGTGCACGGGGCCAACCGCCTGGCCAGCAACTCCCTGCTCGAAACCCTGATCTTCGGCAAGCGCATCATCCAGCGCATCGTGCTGGGAGGGCGCCGCCAGGAGCGTCGCCGCCGGGGGCCGCGCCTCTCCCTATCGCCCCGCCCCGCGGACGGACGCGCGCCACGCCTGACCATGTCCGCCCTCCAGCAGTTGATGTGGGAGAAGGTGGGCATCCTCCGCGATGGCGAGGGGCTGGCGACCGCCGCCCGTATCCTGGCCCGTTGGGATACCAACCGCCAGCCGGCTGGCGAACGCCGCGCCCACGAGCTGGCCAATCTGGTGCTGGTGGGCCGGCTGGTGACCGAGGCCGCCCTGGCCCGCCAGGAGAGCCGTGGCGCCCATTACCGGACCGACTATCCGGAGCCCGGCCCCGGCTGGCGCCACCACCTGGTCTTCCAGCGGGAGCCCCAGTGAAGAAGCTGCCGTTACCCCCCGTCCGCCGCCTGGTGGCCCAGGCCCTGGAAGAGGACCTGGCCTGGGGCGACATCACCACTGACACCCTCATCGAGCCCTCCTGGCGCGCCCGGGGCCGCATCGAGGCCCAGGCTAAAGGCGTCCTGGCTGGTGTGGAGGTGGCGGGGCTCGTCTTTCAGACGGTGGACCCAGACCTGGAATACGTGGCCGCCCTGGCCGACGGACAGCGCCTGGACCGCGGGAGCCTTATCGCCACCGTCGCGGGCGCCGCGGCCAGCATCCTCAAGGGCGAGCGCACCGCTCTGAACTTCCTCCAGCACCTGAGCGGGATCGCCACCGCCACCGCCAGCCATGTGGAGGTGCTGGCGGAGCTGGAAACCCGCCTGGTGGACACCCGCAAGACCCTGCCTGGGCTGCGCCTGCTCCAGAAGTACGCCGTGCGCGTCGGCGGCGGCCATAACCACCGCATGCACCTCGGCGACGGGGTCCTGATCAAGGACAATCATCTGGCCCTGCTGCGGGCCCGCGGCATCGGTATGAGCGAGGCTGTCGCCCGGGCTAAGGCCCAGGCCCCCCATACGGTGCGGGTGGAGGTGGAGGTGCAGAGCCTGGAGGAGCTCCAGGAGGCCATCGCCGCCGGTGCCGACATCGTGATGCTTGACAACATGGGCGTCGAGGAGATGGAGCGGGCGTGCGAGCTGGCCCAGGGACGCTGTCTCCTGGAAGCCTCGGGCGGGATCACCTTTGAGAAGCTGCGCTATGTGGCCGGCACCGGGGTTGACATGGTATCCCTGGGCCGTCTGACCCATAGCGTGCAGGCCCTGGATATCCACCTGGAGCTGGAGCCCGCATAAAAACAGACGGGAGAGCTGCCCTTGGCTCTCCCGTCTTGTCGCTCCACGCCGGCGAGCTCGGCTTTCAGGTTCCCTGGGGCGCGGAGGCTGCGGCCTCGGTCTTTCGCCTCAGGGAGCGCAGCCACCCCCTGGGACAAACCCTACCGACATAGGGACTACGCCAGCTTCGGGGCCGCGCTCCGCCTGCCCGCGCGGAGCGCGGCCGGACCCTTGCTACCGCTTCTTCTTCAGGATCGGAAGCCCCGTGCGGTCGTTTTCTACCACCGTGTAGCCCGCAGGCAAAGCGTTGACCGCGTTGGAGCCCGCCTTGGACGCGAAGTAGTAGATCGTCTGCTTGTGACCGCCCTTGAGGGTCACATTCTTGGAATGCAGGTAATAGGTCTTGCTGGACTTCTTGCTCTTGGTGCTGTACGCCATCTACTCCTCCTTCTGGCGCCGCTAGACTATCTACCGACCTCTGGGCCGCGCTCGCGCGGGAACCTCTCCTGCCGCCGCCCAGATGCGGGTAGGCCCTTTTGTGACAGGTCTAAGACCTGTTCTAGACCCGATGATAACAACGTCTACCAGGTTTGTCAAGATAGGGCCTTCAAGAGGCACAGAGAGGGCCTTCGGGCGGCCAATAGGCGCGCCAGGTTCGTCTCGCGCTAGCGGAGCTGAACAGCGTTCTATTGCTCTTGACATTAGGTCGCAATAGCCGCTAGTCTAGATGCAGGAGACTGCGAAACACGGTGATCGGCTTACATGGCAGGCACTAAGCAGGCCCTGGAGTCCCTGAAAGAAGTGGGTTACCGCCTGACCCCGCAGAGGATGCTGGTCCTCTCCGCCATCCAGGAAGGCGGCCACCTCTCGGCCGAGGAGGTCTATGGGAGGGTCAAGGAAGAGTATGCCTTCATAGACATCGCCACGGTGTACCGGACCCTCGCCCTCCTGAAGAGACTGCGGCTGGTGACGGAGACTGAGCTGGGTGACGGCCCGGCCCGCTACGAGTTGAGCACAGAGCCCCACCACCACCTGGTATGCCGGGGATGCGGGGAGACCACGCCGCTGAACGACGACCTGTTCGCGCCCCTGCGCCTCACCCTGAGGGAGCGTTTGGGGTTCGAGGCCGAGCTGGAGCACCTACCTGTCTTCGGCATCTGCTCCAGGTGCGGCGCCCAGGGCAGGCGCGCCGAGCGCCGCCGCGCCGGCGTGGCAACGGAGAGGGCCGGAACCGCGCAGTGACCCGTCTAGAGCCTATCCGATAACGGTCCCCATGGGGGAGTCCAGAGGGGGCGAAGCCCCTTCTGGCGGGGG
>JACQGV010000170.1 GCA_016199375.1 Chloroflexota bacterium
GAGCTGGCGATCACGGCGGCGTCGTTCGGGGGGTTTGCCCTGGTCTTCACCCTCTTCACCAAGCTCTTCCCCATCATCTCGGTCTGGGAGATGGAGGAGGGCTGGGAGAAGGAGCGGGCTGCGATCGTGTCAGCCCCGGCGGCGGGAGGTCTGGTGGCCAAGCCCGCGCTGCTCAGCCCGGAAAGCGGAGGCACTGGCCATGACTAGATGGTATTACGGGACCCTGCTAGCGACGGCCCTGCTGGCCGCCCTGTTGCTGGCGGCGCTGCCCCGGCACCTGGCCCTGGCCCAGGGCCCCGAGCCGGTCAAGATCAGGGTGGAGACTGTGGACGCCGGCTTCAAATGCGCGCCCGTCAGCAAGAACTGCCTCGGCGACCAGAGCGGCGACTTCATCATCGAAGTGGAGCAGGGCAGCCTGGTGGAGCTGACCTTCGCCTGGGCCCACGTGGGCTACGCGCATGAGGAGCACATCATGGTGCTGCCCGGTTACCGGCTGGAGACGGACAAGCTCACATCCGAGCACCGCGAGGCCACCATGAAGTTCGTCGCCGACAAGCCCGGGAGCTTCAACTTCAAGTGCGACCTGGAGTGCGAGGTCCACGACTACCTCCAGAGAGGGCGCTTGAAGGTGTCACGGGGCGGCAGCGGGGGCGCCGCGGCGGCTGCGCTCACCCCCACGGCCCTCGCCCTCACCCCCTCGTCCTGGGTGACAGCCGGCGATCCCCTCTCTCTTATGGCCGTCCTGAAGGACGCCCAGGGTACGCCGGTGTCCAAGGGTGAGGTGCGGTTCTACCTGGACGCCGAGTTCGCCGGCACCAAGGGCAAGATGGAGATAGGGACCGCCAAGACCGACAAGAACGGGGTCGCACTGCTCTCCTATCGTCCCGCCCTTGCCGCCCGCCAACAGAAGATCACCGCCCACTTCGAGGGCATGGGGGTGTACGGGGAAAGCCAGCAGGCGGTGGAACTCCAGGAAGTGGGGGTCCCACCCCCGGCGTACACCACGGCGCCCGTCGGCCTGGAGAGCATCCGCCACTGGGCGCCCACGGCGCTGGCGGCGGCCGTGCTAGCGGTCTGGTCGGTATTTGGCTTCGTCCTCTACCAGGCCATCGGTATTGCGAGAGTCCACGCCAGGAGGTGAGCGATAGAGATTAGGGCGAACCCCAGGACCCGGTTGGCCGTCCCCGGAGCGAGATCAAGGAGGTAGACATGGTACATAGCAAAGGCATTCGCAAGCTGGCCCTGATGGGCGTGCTGGGCGTACCGGCGCTCCTGGTCGCCTGCGCCGGAGTGTCGCAAGCCGACTACGACGCCGCCAAGAAACAGGCGGAGGAGCGGCAGCAGCAGGCGACCGCCCTCCAGCAGCAACTCTCCGCCAAGGTGCAGGAGGCCAGCGACGCTCAGAAGAAGCTCGCAGACAAGGACAAGGAGCTGGCAGACCTACAACAAAAGGCGAAGGCTGCCGGTCCCAGCGACGTCACCATTCTGATCGGCGCCAAGGCCGTGCCCACGCCCACCCCGGCACCGCCGCCGACGCCGCTGCCGCCGGGCTCCACGCCGCCGCCGCGGCCAACCACGCCCGCCAGCTACGATCAGCCGGTGCCCTTCACATTCTTCATCGAGACCCTGGCGACCACCAGGCCCAGCACCTACGGCGTGGCAGCCACGATAAACTGCCTGAATACCAACGCCTTCAAGCGCGGCCAGAGGATCGTCTGGCGATTCGAGGTCTTCGACACCTCGACCGGCAAGCGTCTCACGGACAAGGACGCGCCCACGGTGAAGGTGCGGCTCCCCCACGGGGAGGAGGTCACAGCACGCTGGTCCCAGCGCGCCGGCGGACGTGTCCCGGATGCCCCCTGGATGTGGAATACAACCTGGGACATCCCCCTGAATTACCCCTTGGGCGGCCTTGACTACGCGGTCACGGTCTCGACCAAGGATGGCCGCAACTTCACCTGGAAACAGCCGGCCCTGGTCAGCAAGGACCTGGGACTAGACACCCGTCTGACGATCTTCGAGTAGGAGAAGCGCCGCCCCCTGGTGAGCCCTGCTCACCAGGGGGCGGCGGCCTAGAGAGTCTGAAAGGAGCTGTGAGATGAGCGCCACGAGCGAAGCCGCTAGAAGATGGCTAATCAGAGGAGGGACAAGCCTGGTGCTCGTGGGCGCGCTGGGATTGCTGGGCTGCAGCAACAAGCCCCCAGCCCAGCCGCTGGCCTCGGCCACTACTGTCACGCCCGCCCCGCCTTCAGGCTCCAAGGACGTGCCATCAATAGGTGCCGGGCCAGCCACTGCCCCGGTGAAGGACGTCCCCTCCATAGGAGCCGGCCCCGCGACGGCCCCGACGCCTACTCCCATCCCGCTGAAGCTACTCAAGATCGAGCCGGTCAAGGGCTATGTGGGAGACCCCTTCACCGTCACGGCTGAAGGGCTCTCGCCGGGTAGGGACGTGGAGCTGGTCTGGGTCACGGTCGACGGCGGCTACGTCACCAAGGCCAGCGCCGAGAACGTAGAGTTCTACGAGAAGCAGTTCACCGAGAAGCGCGTGTCCCTAGGACGGGCGCGGGTAGACGCCACCGGCAAGCTGACGGTCCCCTTCAAGGCCCCAGAGGACTATGGCGAGGTCCACGACATCTATGCCGTCGTGGATGGCCAGGACGTGGCCCGGGGCGGCTACCGCATCCAGCGGCAGGCAACCATCACGCCCGAGGCCGGGCCTCTCGGCACCCCCATCACGATCAAGATCACGGGCCTGGGCTGGAAAACCTACGAGAGCACCGTGGCCCTCCGCTACGATAACCAATGGGCCGGTATCATCTCGGCGGTCACTACCAGAGGCACCGCTACGGCCGTAATCCGTGCTACCGGACGTACCGGCAAGCACGTTATCGACCTGAACCACGGCGGCCGGTCCATGCCGTTCCTCAATAACGCACAATCAGGGACCGCTCATATACCGGACCTGCAAGCCTGGTTCACCGTGACCGATGACAAGACCATGCCGCCGTTCGCCCTCGACTGGCCGGATAGCACCCGTCTCGCACAAAGCAGCGGCGCGGCTCCCCGGACCACCGCGGTGGCCAGCGCCGCCGCCATCGCCGCGCCAAGCCTGGCGGCGTCCGTGGACCCGGCCTCGGGGCCCATCCTCTCTCGACCTACCCTGCGCCTCCGGGGCCTGGCTCCCAGCGCTGAGGTGGAGGCGTTCTGGGTGACTGCGCGCGGCAACCGCGTCAGCCTCAGCGGCTGGAGCCTGTCGGAAACTTCGATCCTCAAGACCGTCACTGACCGGGACGGTTCGCTCAGTGCCACCATCCAGGTTCCCGATGACCTGGGAGGGTGGCACGTGGTGAAGGTGGTCCAGGGCGGGAAGGTGGTTGTAGAGGTGCCCTACTTTGTGGAGCGCAGCGTGGTGGGCGTTACACCCCTGCGCGTGAAGGCTGGCGAGACCTTCAAGGTGCAGATCAAAGGAATTGGCTGGACCGAGCTGGACAACGGCGTGGCCATAACCTACGACAACTCCTACATCGGCTTCGCCTGCGGATTCAACAGCAACGGCGACGTGACGGTGAACCTGGTGGCAACGGGTGGCCCCGGCATCCACCTCATAGACCTGTACCCCATGATCTACCAGGGCCACGGCAAGCCGCCCTGGAGCTACCAGGTGCCACTGCTCAGCTTCCGCGACGACGCCCCGGGGCTGGCGCTGGGCTACAAGCTGCCCGCCATCCGGCTGGCGGTGGAGATCGTGGAGTAGAGCAGCACCTCTACTGGAGGCCCGTGCGGCTCGCCGGGGCGCCCGCCATAAATACGGAGGCCCTTCTGCTTAGGAAGGGCCTCCGTATTGCCTCCCGGCGCACGCACCCCTCCTGGCGCCATCAGGGCTGCGGGCGCGCCCCCTTCCGCTCCTTCTCGTAGAGCTGGATCAGGACGCCGCCGGAGTCGCGTGGGTGGATGAAGGTCTGTCTCCAGGAGCCGTCGGAGAAGATCCCCCGGAAGGGCTCGATCCCCATCTCGTCGCGCAGGTAGGCGGCGGTCGCCTCGATGTCCTCCACCTCGATGGTGATGTGGTGGACGCCGCTGCCTCTGGTTTCCAGGAACTTCTTCAAGAAGGAGCCGTCGTGGTTGGGCTCCATCACCTCCAACTGGGTGTCGGTGTTGGGCAGGTCCAGCACGGTGCCCCGGAAGCCCTCCTTCTTGTCGTCGAACCAGGTATGCTCCGCGCCGTCCAGCCCGAACAGCTTGCGGTAGAACGCCAGCCACTTCTTGGCGTCGTCCACGGCGATGCTGACGTGGTCGAGACGCTTCCAACCGATGCCCTTGCGCTGCGGCATGGCCTCTCCTTCGCTGCGATATTCAGGCGTGGAGTCTACCATACCCGCCGGACCGGGACCCTGCCGTGTGCCCGGGCGGCAGTTGTCCTATAATCCATCCCAACGCACGCACCTCAGAGCGGGGGCAGAAAGGAGCCTCGTCATGGCATACGAGACTATCATCTACGAAAAGCTACCCGAGCAGCCCCGGATCGCCCGCATCACCCTCAACCGCCCCGAGAAGCTGAACGCCCTCAGCGACACCCTGCTGCGCGAGTTCTACGCGGCGGTGGACGAGTTCGACCACGACCCTGAAACGGTGGTGCTCATCCTGCGCGGCGCGGGGCGGGTGTTCTCCTCCGGCTACGACCTGGGAGGCGCCGGACAGGCGCCCGCGGAGTCGGAGCGCGCCCAGCCCACCATCGGCCGCAGCCGGCAGCGCATGAACGTCTCCGTAGACCGCTACATCAACTTCTGGAACCTGCGCAAGCCGACCATCGCCCAGGTGCACGGCTACTGCCTCTCGGGGGGCACCGAGCTATCGGCCATGTGCGATTTCATCATCGCCGCCGAGGACGCGCAGTTCGGCCACATCGCGGGGCGCTACCAGGGCACCCTGCGCACCCTGTCGCTCTGGCCCTACACCATCGGCATGCGCAAGGCCAAGGAGCTGTTCATGACCGGCGACCTGATAGACGGCCGCGAGGCCGTGCGCATTGGGCTGGTGAACAAAGCGGTGCCCGCCCCCGACCTGGAGGACGAGGTCTACGACTTCGCCCACCGCATCATCCGCATCCCGCTGGAGATACTCACCCTCCATAAGCACAGCGTCAACCGGTGGTTCGAGATCATGGGCCTGCAGGCGGCCCTGCACAGCGCCGCGGACTTCGACGCCGTGGGCGCGTTCACGGGCGTGGGCGAGGACTTCCGCAAGATCGCTCAGGAGCGCGGCTTGAAGGCGGCCCTGGAGTGGCGCGACGCGCCCTGGCGCCAATACCAGCGCAAGAAGGCGCCGCAGCGCCACTAGCGCCAGGAACTCGTCCCGCGCGGCCAGAGGGGCTGGCGGCGGACCAGCTTGTACAGGGCGACCAGCGCCAGGCCAGCCCCAAAGCCCCCCACATGCGCCCAGTAGGCCACCCCGCCGCCGGCCTGCGCGCCCAGGCTGGCGACGCCGCTGAAGAACTGCAGGGCTATCCAGATGCCTATGAGCAGCACCGCCGGCATCATAGTCGTGGTCACGAAGAAGCCGAATACGACCAGGGTGCGGATGCGCGACAGAGGGAAAAGCACCAGGTAGGCCCCCAGGACTCCCGCGATGGCGCCGCTGGCCCCAATATTAGGCAGCTCGGAGCGGCTGCCCGCGGCGATCTGCAGCCAGGTCGCGGCCAGGCCCGTCCCCAGGTAGAACAGCAGGTAGGGCAGCTTCCCCAGCCGGTCCTCCACGTTGTCGCCGAAGACCCAGAGGAAGAGCATGTTCCCCAGGAAGTGCAGCCAGCCCCCGTGCATGAACATCGCCGCGAAGGGAGTGATCCAGTTTGAGTAGGGGGTGGTGATGTCGAAGGTCTGCCGTCCCAGCGAGAGGGTGGTATAGGCAGCGCCATGGGCCAGCTCGTTGGGGATGACGGCGAAGCGGTAAAAGAATATCTCCAGGTCGCGCTCGGAGAGCAGCAGCTCGTACACAAAGACCGTGGCGCTGAGGGCGATGAGGCAGACGTTCACCACCGGGAAGGAGCGGCGGCGCAGTTCCGGGTCCGAAAGTGGGATCATGCTGCCTCCTGCTCTCCGCCGCTGAGGGGCCTGTCCGCCGGAGGACCAACTGGCCCCTTGCCAACACCCTCTGCCAGGCCATTGGAAGGGACTGCTTAGGCCAGGCCAAACAGCTCCTTGATAGCGCTCAGGGCCTGGGGCTCTGCCAGGGAGGGAGCGTGCCCAACGCCGGGCACCTCAGCCAGGCGGCAGCTCTTCATCTCAGCCACCATGCGGTGGGCGATGGCCGGAGACAAGATGTCGCTCTCCGCGCCCCGGATCAGGAGCGTGGGGGCCGTGATCGCCCTGGCCCAAGCCCAGGCATCTTCCGGCTGCGGCCTGCTCAGGGCCTGGCGCACGGCTGGGTCCATCTTCCAGGTCAACCCACCCGCTGGGTCGGGCCTGACGGCATAGCCCGCGTAGGCCAGCAGCTCCTGGCGGCCGAGTCCCCTCAGGAATGGATAGTTCTGATGATACCAGTCCGCGACCTCGTCAAGGCGCTGGAACCGGCCCGGCGCCTCGGCCACGTAGCCGAAGATACGCGCGGCGCCGCGGGGGTCCACCTCAGGGCCGATATCGTTGAGGACTAGCCGCTCCACGCGCTGCGGATAGAGGCCCGCGTAGGCCAGGGAGATGCGCCCTCCCATGGAGGTGCCGATGAGGGAGAGGCGCTCCAGCGCCAGGGCCACCCGCAGGCCCTCCAGGTCGCCCACGTAGGCCCTCGTAGTGTAGTCGGCGTCCTGGGCCCAATCGCTGTCGCCCCGGCCCCGCACGTCCAGGGACAGCACCCGATAGGCGGGCAGGAAGGCAGGCGCGAGCAGGTCGAAGTTGTGGGCGTTCCCCGTCAACCCGTGGACCATGACGACCGCGGGCACGCCCGGAGCGCCCCACTCCAGGTAGTGCAACCTCAAGCTCCCCACCCGCACGAACCTGTCCGTGCCCTGCGGGGTCCCCGTGTTCATATGTCAACCTCCCAGTGTCCTGTCTCGCTAGTCCGTTCCCTACAGCCTGGCATAGGTCCTGAATGCCGGAAGTACGCGCGAATCGGGCTGAGCCGCGAAGCACCCGGGATGGGCCTGTCTGAGACTCATATGAACGCGGCCTCGCTGGGGAGGGCGCTCCGGCCGGCGAAGCGCGCCAGCGACAGCGGCGCCAGGTTCAGGCCGGGGTCGTGGCCCAGTA
>JACQGV010000167.1 GCA_016199375.1 Chloroflexota bacterium
GCTCCTGTTAGGCCCCTTTCTGTTCGCGGCCTCCCGTCGCGGCTACCCCGCCACCCCCGTGCGGCGTATACTCGTGACGCTGCATCCCACCCCGACCGAGGGCGCATGAGGACGAGCGCCACAAGCATAGGGTGGCTCTTTCTGGCAGCGGCTACGGCGGTCGCTGTCGTCGCCCTCGCCCTGCCGCCCCCCGGCGCGAAGGCAGCCGACGGCGAGCCCGTCGAGACTGCGCTGGCCGGCATTCGGGGGAATTTCGGCCAGGTCTGGTGGCTCGAAAACACCACCATGCAGTGGCGGGGCTATGATCCCGCCGCGACGTCCGGCAATACGCTTCCATCCCTGCGCCAGGGCGAGGCCTACCTGATAAAGGGCGTCAAGCAACGGGTGGCCGCCGTCTTAGGCGGCGCCTCGATCACCCTCTGGCCTGGGGACAACTACATCGTCTGGGGAGTCGCCCCCGATCCCCTGGGAGCGGTGCCCATCGCCCAGGCGCTCAAGCCCGCGCTGGCAGGCCAGTTCTCCGTAGTGTGGCTCCTGGACGCCTCGGCACAGACCTGGTACGGATATAATCCCTCCCTGCCCTGGGCCCAGCAGGGCCTGCAGTGGCTGGTGCCGGGCTACGCCTACTGGTTCATGGATGTCACCGCACGGACGTCCCTGACCCCCGGCCGCGCTCGGGTGGACCTGTTCCCAGGCTCTAACCTGGTAGCGTGGCCAGCGGTCCCGCGGGCGCCAGCCTCCAGCAACCAGCCCCTCCTGCCCAATCTGGCCCCCTACACCCCGTGGGAGTGGGAGGCGCCGCTGGTGCTCTCAACAGAGCAGAGCCCCAAGCGCAACGGCGCGCTCTCGACCAAGAGCCCCACCTGGCTGCGCATTGCCATCGCCAACAGTGGGGGAGGCAGTCTGACCACGAACGCGCCGGTCAGCATCCGGGTGGATGGCAAGCCTGGACCGACCTGGCAGTTCTCGCCCACTCAACTCCCTAGCAAGCAGCGGTACACCTCAGGCTACCTGTCGGACCCCCTGGAGTCGTGGTTCACCATCACCCCCGGCAGGCATACGGTGACGGTTGTCATAGACCCCGACAACCAGGTCCAGGAGTCCGACGAGACCGACAACGTCTACGCGGCGGAGTTCACCTGGGCTGACATCCCCGTGCAGGCGCCCGCGCCAGCACAGGCGACGCCGCGCGAGCTACGCCCGGCACCGTTCCCGGAGCCCACGCCCGGCCCGCCGCCTCCCGCCGCTCCCAACCTGCGCCCCTACAAGCCCGAAGGCTGGGCCGCGCCTTTCGTGTTCTCCGTTGGCGAGGGCGACTTCAGCGGGGCCAAGCCGGTGGACGTTGCCGGCCCCGCTTATTTCGCCGTCGCCGTCCAGAACGCGGGTAACGCCGATGTCACAGCAGCTTTCGATGTCGAGGTACGGCTCGACAATCGTGTCCTGGCTACACTTAGTCACGGCAGCGAAAGGGCGCTCGGGCCAGGCTACTACTCGACATGGTCAGGCCGCGACTTCAACCGCTTCTACCGGCAGAACATCGAGCCGGCCGGCGTGCTGGCCGACGGGCCCCATGCCATCACTGTGACCGTTGACCCCGCCAACACGCTCGCGGAGCGCCGCAAGACGGACAATGTGTATGTCTACAACTTCACCGTGACCAAGGGGGTGATCCAGACCCCTCCCGCGAAGCCTGCGGCTACTCCCGTCCATCCCACCGCGGTGCAGCTCAAGGCCCAGCTTGCCAAGCTGGGACCGCTCCTGAACGTGGTTGCCCCCACCCTAGCGGACGACGGAAAGTCGAGCCTCGCGCCCAACCTGATGGACGTTGTTGAGGCCAGCTACTATCTCCTGACCGGTCGCACGGTGCAGCAGGAGCGAGAGGAGTTTGGCCTCACCATCGCCATCGAGACGCGGGCCCAGTGGGTGGCCACTATCGAGGAGAGCTGCGCTACGCGCTATGAGACCACCCCACCGCAGCGCTACCTCGACACCTTCCAGGACTGCCACCGGGTCTTGAACAGAGCATCCGGGTATTTCAGGACCCCGCGCCCGGACGAGGCCCCGGCGATCCACTTCCGCGGCGATATGACCCCGCGGTTCGTGGTCGGGGGCCTGCTCCACGAGCTGGGACACTTCCGGCAGTGGGCCACCCAGAAGGACTCACCCGAAACGATCACGCTCAGCCACCGGGCCATGAAAGAGCTACAGGCGCAGGCCTTCGAGGCCGCCGGCGTGCGGCTCCTGGAGGAGCTGACGGGCTACAACCTAGCCACCTTCGAGGAAGTGGAGTCCTGGGGGTACGTGGATACGACCTTCGACCGCGTCGTCGCTGAGAGCGCCACCGAGGAGCACAATCGGGCCTACCTGGCGGCGTGGGGTGCGCTCCTGCAAGACCCTGCCCTGGCGGCGCTGCGCTGGAAGCTGACCACCTTCGGCTACTTGGACTCCCGGGGCAGCCTGGACCTGTTTGCCTACGCCGTTTCGCTGCCCTGGCAGGAGTGGTCGCAGCGGATAGACTCCTACCTCAGCAACTCGACCGCCACCGTGGCGACCGCCAAGACCGTCGTGCGCAGCCGGTTGGTCTACAACCTGCCTCCGAACCAGCGCCCCCCGGGCGAGTTCTGGAAAACAGGGGGCACTCTCCCCTGAGCCGCTACAA
>JACQGV010000166.1 GCA_016199375.1 Chloroflexota bacterium
ATCCGGAACAGGCCCTGCTCCAGCTCGACCACCTCCGCTGGCAGGGGGGGCGCCGAGCCCAGCAGCCGCGCCAGGATGTACACCTGGGCCGCCCGCTCCACCAGCTCGCAGACCGCCAGCGCCTCCCGTAAGTCGGCGCCCGCTCCGAGCACGCCGTGGTTGCGCAGCAGCACGGCGTTGCGCTGGCCCAGGGCGCGCACCGCCCGCTCCGCCAGCTCCTCCGTGCCCGAGAAGCCGTACTCGGCGACCGCCACGGGGCCGCCGGTGGCGATGACCAGCTCGTCCAGGACCGGAGGCAGCGGCAGGCCAGCGACGGCCAGGGCGCTGGCATAGGTCGAGTGAGTATGCATCACCGCGCCCACATCAGGTCGGGCGCGGTAGACGGCCACGTGCAGCATGGTCTCGGCAGAGGGGACCAGCTCCCCCTCCACCGGCTCGCCTTCAAAGTCCACGACCTGCACCTGCTGCAGGGTGAGGCGCTGATAGTCCTTGCTCCGGGGGGTGATG
Source organism: Chloroflexota bacterium (assembly GCA_016199375.1). Lineage (GTDB taxonomy): Bacteria > Chloroflexota > Dehalococcoidia > SHYM01 > SHYM01 > JACQGV01. Next base: position 508 of record JACQGV010000166.1, read on the forward strand.
GCCAGCAGCGGGCGGCCCTCCCAGGGCTCCAGGCGCCGGCTCACGTTGCCCGCCGAGCCCACCACCAGGCCGCGCCGCCACATCTCCTGGCTGGCCTCCAGCACCTCGCGGCGTGCGTCGTCCCAGCGCCCCTCGACAGGCTCCGGGTGACTCACAGCACCTCCTCCCCCAGCTCCTGGAGCCCCCGGGCGGCGCGCAGCCAACGCGAGTACCCGTCCTGATAGGCAGCGGCCCAGGGCGGCTCGGGCTCCGCTGCGCAAAGCGGCTGGGCGAGGGCCGCGCAGGCGGCGGCCACGTCCCTGTGCGCCCCCACCGAGGCTGCCGCCAGGGCCGCCGCCCCCAGCAGCGAGGCGTCGGCGCCACCGACCTTGAGGGGCCGTCCCAGGCAGGCGGCCAGCACCTGCATGAAGAGCCGGCTGCGGGCCAGGCCGCCGCCCAGGCGGACCTCTGCGATGGGGCCCGCGATAGCCTCCAGTTGCTCCAGGTTTGCCCGCACCGTGTAGCCGATGCTCTCCAGCGTCGCCCGCAGCAGCATTCCGGGAGTAGCCTCGCTGGCCGTCAGCGGCACGGGGAAGAGCAGCCCGCCCAGGCGGAGCCCTGTTTCTCTGGCAGTGAACACCGGCGGACCGAGGAACGCCTGAGCGCCCTCGGCGCCGGGTGGCACCGCGGCGGCCAGCGCCTCCGCTTCCTGATAGCGGCCGGCGCCAACAAGAGTATCCACCGCCCAGCGGTAGCTGTTGCCCGCCTCCGCAGCGTTGCTCTCCAGCACCCAGCGGCCGGCGAGGGCGTGGACGCCGCTCCAGGTGCGGCAGGCGCCATCAAGGAGCGGCCTGTCCAACACCCGCTGGAGGGGGATGCTCCACCCGGCCACTACGCCGGCCTGGCCCGGCTCCAGGACGCCCAACCCCAGGAGGGCGGCCTGGGTATCGGCGCAGCCCAGGGCCACCGGCGTGCCGGGCGCCAGCCCGGTAGCAGCCGCGGCCTCCCTAGTGACAGTGCCCAGGGGTTCCCCGGCCCGCCCCAGCGGTGGCAGGAGCGCCCGCTCGATCCCCCAGCAGCGCAGCGCCGCCGGGCTCCAGGCCAGCGAGGCCACATCCAGGAGGCCCAGCTCGCAAGCGGAGGTGTAGTCGCTGCAGCGCTCGCCGGTGAGCTTGAAGGCGAGCCAGTCCGCGAGGCCGAGGAGCGTCGCGACGGCGGCAGCTTCAGCGGGCCGGTGGTCCTGAAGCCAGCGCAGACGCGCCGGCGCGAACAGCAGCGACGGCAGGTGCCCGGTGGAGCGGTACAGCTCCTCGGCGTGCTCGGCATCGCAGGCCATCCCCTCCAGGGCGGCGCGCAGGTCCAGGTTGGGGCCGGCATAGCGCTCCCGGCCGGCCGCGTCGAGAAACACGCATCCCTCACGCTGCGCGGTGCAGGCGACCGCCGCCAACGCGCCACCTGTGAGTCCGGCCTCCGCCAGGGCCTGCTGACAGAGCTCGCCCAGGGCCGCGAAGGTGGACTCGGGGTCGAGGCGGCGGGCCAGGGCGCCGCCCTCCGGGTCCGGGGGGTAGCTCCACGCCCGGGCCACGGACGACAAGATGTGGCCCCGGCCGTCGGCGATGAGGCAGCCCAGGTGGCTGGTCCCCAGGTCAAACGCCAGGAAGGCATCAGCGGCCACGGCGCCAGACCTCCGGGTTGGCGAGCCGGTGGGGGCGGCGGCCGCGGGCGAAGCGCTCCAGGTCCTCGGCCACCATGCGGGAGTGGCGGGCGACGGTCTCGGCGGTGGCGCCGCCGATATGCGGGGTCAGGATGACAGCGGGCAGGGCCAGGAGCGGGCTGGAGGGAGGCAGGGGCTGGCCGGCGAAGACATCCAGGGCGGCTCCCGCCAGAGCACGGCGCCGCAGAGTGTCGGCCAGGGCCGCCTCGTCCACCAGGGCGCCCGCGGCGGTGTTGACCAGGAAAGCCGGCGGCCTCATGCGGGCGAGCTGAGCGGCCCCCAGCAGGGGCCGTCCATCGCTGGGCGGCGGCGCGTGCAGGGTCACGATGTCTGACTCAGCCAGGAGCTCGTCGAGCGGCACCAGCCTGGCGCCGTAGCGCCGGGCCACGTCGGGCTCGACGTAGGGATCGTGCGCCAGGAGGCGGGCGCCGAAGGGCCGCAGCCGCCGCGCCACTAAACGACCGATGGCCCCCAGGCCCACGATACCCACCGTCTTGCCCCCTAGCTCGCGACCCTGGAGATCAACATAGGCAGCTACCGGGTCCTGCCAGCGTCCCGAGGCCACGTACTGATGGGCTTCGGGTATGCGGCGCAGCAGCGCCAGCATCAGCCCCAGGGTGTGCTCGGCCACGGCTGCGGCATTGCGGCCCGGCGTGTTGACCACCACGACGCCGTGCCGGCTGGCGGCCTCCAGGTCCACCTGGTTCAAGGCGCCCCGGCAGAGGCCGACGAACCGCAAGCAGGGGGCAGCCACGAAGGTCTCTTCGAAGATGAAGTCCGCCTCGACCACCACGGCGGCGAAGCCGCCCGCGCCCAGACGCGACCCCAGCTCTTCGGGGTCCCAGATGCGGCGGCTCTGCGTCCAGGGTTCATAGCAGCTAGGGCCCAGGGCCCCCAGCCGGGCGAGGGAGTCCTGGTCGAAGGGCGCCAGCACCAGGGTGCGCAGGGGCGCCGCCGCAGCCGGGGTGGAGGCGCGACCGGCGGGAGGCATGCTAGCCCTGCACCAGGACGGACTCCGCCGTCGCGTCGGTGGAGAGAGGGGCCCCGGAGGCTGCCAGAGGCAGCGCCTGTTGCACGGCGCGGGCAGCGGCGATCCCGCTGCGCACCGCCGCCTCCATGGTGGAGGGCCAGGGCGCTCCCGGGCCCGCATGGGTCCACTCGCCGGCCAGGAAGAGGCTTGATACGGGTGTCACTGGCGGCAGGCGCCGGCCCCACGACCCCGGCGTGGGGGCGAAGGTGGCGTCGCGCTCCTTGACGACGAGGCAGCGTGTCAGCCGGGCCTGGGCGGTCGGGGGCAGCAGCACGGCCAGCTCCCGCACCACCAGCCCCTCCAGCTCGCCCTTGTCCATGGCGAAGTACCGTTGAGCGCCGCTGATCGAGACATCCAGATAGGCGCCGGCCCCGGAGCCGTGCAGCAGGCCCTTGTTGAAGACCCACTGCACCGGGCTGTCCAGGGTGGCCAGCAGCTCATCCTCCATCACGGGGCGGTCGTACCAGAGGTTGACATTGACGATGGGCGCGGTCTCCAGCGTAGCAGCCCGCGCAAAGAAAGGGCCTTCGCGGAGCTCGCGAGGCAGCAGGGGCAGGAGCTGGTGGAAGGGCAGGGCGCTGACGAAGGCAGCGGCCTCCAGCCGCGAGCCGTCGCCGAGGCGCAGGGCCACCATCCGGCCGCCCTCGCACTCCAGGGCCTGCACGCTCCGCCCCAACTGCAGCACGGCGCCCCGCGCCTCCAGGTAGGCGGCCACCTCCTGGACCAGGAGGCTGGAGAGGCCAACCCTGGCCAGGCCGATGTCGGCGCCGTGGGGGTCTTGCAAGAACCCGGCCTTGATGACCATCAGCGCCTGGCCAGCGCTCACCCGGCTGACGTCATTGTTGCAGGTGGCAACAATGACCAGGTCCCACAGCCGCGCGATGGCAGCCGCGGACTGGCCGTGGGCCCGCAACCAGTCCAGGAACGACCGCCCGTCCTCCCGGCGCCAGTCCTCCTCGTCGGTCAGGTAGATGCGCAAGAGCGCGTAGGCGGCCAGCGCCTTATCGCGCCAGGAGAGGTGGCGGTAGGCGAGGAAGGAGGGCAGCAGGTGAAACGGAGGTGGCAGCGGCGCTGAGTAGATGGCCGCGCGCCGGCCCCGCCGATCCACGACGGGGACGCGCAGTCGCTCCTGGAGACTGGCCTTGGACAGGACTCCCAGCTTCTTCAGGAAAGCGATGTAGGCAGTACAGCACTTCATGAAGACGTGCTGCCCGTTGTCCACCTCGCAGCCGGTCTCCTGGTCCACAAAAGAGAAGGTGCGGCCACCCAGATAGGGGCGCCGCTCTACCAGGGTCACGGCGTAGCCAGCGTCAGCCAGGTCGCAAGCCGCGGCCATCCCCGCCAGCCCGCCGCCGACGACGGCTACGCGGGGAGGCGCGGCTCGCCCAGGACGAGCGTCTGCGCCCATACGGTCCCCATCAAAGCTAGCTTCCTGTAGGCGGGGAGGCTGATGCGGCCCTGGAAGACGTTATAGCCCTGTGCTTCCACCCTGTCCAGGACCCGGCAATACAGGGCCTCCAGGATGGCAGGGCAGGGCCGGGAGAGGCGGGGCAGGAGGGGAAGCAGGCGGTGGCCCCGCCGGAAGTAGTCGCGCGCCCGCTCCACCTGGAACGCAAGGAGCGACTGGAATGGCTCGTCCACAATCCCTTCCAGGAGGTGGCGCTCCGTCACCCCGAAGCGCGCCAGCTCGTCCTGGGGGATGTAGACCCGGTCGTGGCCCCTGTCCTCGGGCACGTCGCGGATGATGTTGGTGAGCTGCATGGCGATGCCCAGGTCCACGGCATATTCCTTGGCGCGGGGGTCGCGATAGCCAAAAATCTGGATGCAGGTGAGGCCCACCACCGACGCTACCCGGTAGCAGTACTCGTAGAGCTCCTCGAAAGTCTGGTAGCGCCGCACCCGCAGGTCCATCTCCACCCCACGGATGAGCTCCAGGAAGTACTTCTGCGGGATGGCGTAGCGCTGGGCGGCGTCCCAGAGGGCCTCGAACACCGGGCCCTTGGTATGGCCATGATAGGCGTCGTCCAGGTCGTCCGCCAGGTCCAGGAGCTGCCGCACCTTGTCTTCCGGGGGCAGCGAGCCGTCGGCGATGTCGTCGCAGCAGCGGCTGAAGGCGTAGACGGCGTAGATGGCCCTGCGCCTGGCGGGCGGCAGCGGCAAGAAGGCGTAGTAGAAGTTCTTGGCGCGGGCCCTAGTTACGGCGGCGCAGTGGCGATAGGCCTGCTGCAAGGCAGTCGCCATGGTAGCGCCCCTAGGGGCCGGCTCTCCCCAGGCCGAGCTTCAGCGACACTAGTGCCCCCAGAGCCATCCGGCCTTTTTGCCAGCGAGACAGCGCCGGGCGCCGCGATAGCACATCGTAGCCCTGAGCCTCGATAGCGTCCAGCACCTTCAGACCTCCCAGGGTGAAGAGGCGCAGGTCCACCTGTAGGTCCCGCTCGACCAGACGCACCAGCTTCAGTCCCTCCTGGAACAGCGCCCGCGCGCGGCCCACCTCGAAGGCCATCAGATTCCGGAAGGCCTCATTGGCCTGGCC
>JACQGV010000159.1 GCA_016199375.1 Chloroflexota bacterium
CTGGTGAAGGCGCTGTTCCTGGTCGCCAACCCCATCCCCGTGAAGTACGCCCTCAACCGGGTCGGGTTCAATGTGGGCAGGCCCCGGCTGCCCCTGGTGGAGCCCGACGAGAAGACGGCGGCGGCCATTGACGCCGCCCTGAAGGCGGCCCAGATTGACCTGCCCGTGGAGGCAAAGGCGTAGATATAAGCCAGGCGGGCAGCAAAGGGCGGGGCCAGATTCCCTGGCCCCGCCCTTGTCGGTCGAACCGCGCCTACGCTGCCGCCCTGCTCCTGAGCAGCGGCCGGCGCTGGATCATCTGCTCCCGGCTGTCGCCCACGGAGATCATCCCCACCGGGCAGCCGATGAGACCCTGCAGGCGCCTCACGTAGCGGCGGGCGCGCTGGGGGAGGTCGCCGAAGCGGCGGATGTCCTGGGTCGGCTGCTGCCAGCCCTCCAACTCCTCATAGACGGGCGTGCAGCGCTCCAGGGCGGCGGCGCTGGCGGGAAAGGTCGTGAGGGTCTGGCCGTCCAGTTGATACGCGGTGCAGACCTTGATGGCCGGGCAGCGGTCCAGGACGTCCAGCTTGGTGAGGGCGATATCAGTGAAACCGCTGATGCGGGCGCTGTGGCGGGCGGCCACGGCGTCGAACCAGCCGCAGCGCCGGGGCCGGCCGGTGGTGGCGCCGTACTCCATGCCCCAGTCCCGCAGGGCAGCGCCCATGGTGTCATCCAGCTCCGTGGGTAAAGGTCCGGCCCCAACTCTGGTCACATACGCCTTGTAGACCCCCAGGGCCCGGTTCAGGCGGGCCGGGATACCAAGGCCGCCCGCGGCCCCCGCCGCCAGGGGCGAAGATGAGGTCACATAGGGGTAGGTGCCGAAGTCCACGTCCAGCATCGCCCCCTGGGCGCCCTCCAGGATGATGCGCTTATTCTGGGCCAGGGCCGCCTGCATCAGCAGATGGGTCTCTCTGATATAGCCCCGCAGCCGCCGCCCGTAGTCCAGGTAGCGGGTGTAGACCTCCTCCAGGTCCAGGGCGGGGCTGCCGTACACCTTGGTGATGATGGCGTTCTTCAGCTCCAGGATGGGCGCCAGCCGCTCTCGAAAGCCGGGCGGGTCCAGGAGGTCCGCCGTGCGAATGCCCAGGCGTGCGGCCTTGTCGGCGAAGGTCGGGCCGATGCCGCGGCGCGTGGTGCCCAGGGCGCTGCCGCCCAGGCGCTCCTCCTCCAGCCGGTCGAGGAGCTGGTGGTAGGGCATCACCACCTGGGCGCGGTCGCTGATATACAGCCGCTCGGTGGAGATGCTGGCCTTCTGCAGGGACTCGATCTCCTCCAGCAGGCTCGCCGGGTCCACGGCGACGCCGTTGCCGATGATGCAGTCGGCCTCGGGGTTGAAGATGCCCGAGGGCACCAGGTGCAGGGCGAAGCGGCCCCGCTGGTTCACGACGGTGTGGCCGGCGTTGGCGCCGCCGGAGAAGCGCGCCACCACGTCCGACTGCTCGGCCAGCAGGTCTATCACCCTGCCCTTGCCCTCGTCGCCCCACTGGCCGCCGATCACGGCGATAACTGGCATGGTTACCCCATCTGGGGCCTCCTTTGGGCGAGGCCCACGGGAGTATAGCAGGATGGCGTCTCTCTGCCTAGCGGAGCGGAGCGAAGGGCGCCGAGTCCCATGCTATAATGGCGGGCGCGAATCTGGGGAGAGAGGCGCCCATGAGCTATACCAGTATCCTCTTCGCGGGGGAAGGCCCCATCGCTCGACTTACCCTGAACCGGCCCGAGAAACGGAACGCCTTCGACCCTGGGATGTACGACGAGTGCATCCGGGCCCTCGAGTCCCTGGAGGGCAAGAGCGGGGTGCGGGCCCTGGTGGTGGCGGGCGCCGGCCCCGCCTTCTGCGCCGGGGCCGACCTGGGGGCGGTGGTGGAGGGTGGCCGGGCCGACCGCGGCCAGCGTCCCGCCGATGACCTGCGGGAGGACCTGCGCCGCCGCGTCCAGCGGATCAACCTGCGGTTGCGCCAGCTGGAGGTGCCGACCATCGCCATGATCAACGGCCCCGCCGTCGGCGCCGGCTTCGACCTGGCCTCCTCCTGCGACCTGCGAGTGGCCTCGCCCAAGGCGCGCTTCATGATGGCCTACACCCGCGTGGGCCTCTTCCCCGGCGGCGGCGGCTGCTGGCTGCTGCCCCGGGTGGTGGGTCTGCCCAAAGCGCTGGAGCTGATCTACACCGGCGACTTCATGGAGGCGGAGGAGGCGCTGCGGCTGGGCTATCTGCACCGGCTGGTGCCCGAGGAGCAGCTGGAGCAGGCCACCATGGAGCTGGCCCAGAAGGTCGCCGCGGGCCCGCCCATCGCCCTGCGCCTGGCCAAGCTCCAGATTTACAAGGGGCTGGAGATGGAGTTCGAGGCGGCCCTGGAGTTCGCCGCCGCCGCGGAGACCATAACCCTCACCTCCCAGGACCATGTGGAGGGGGTGCGGGCCTTCCGCGAGAAGCGCAGTCCCTCCTTCAAGGGGACCTAGATACCTCAGCCTGCGAGGATAGCGTGATAGACTCCCTCAAGGTCTTTTCCGGCAACGCCCACCCGGCCCTGGCCCGGGCCATCTGTGACTACCTGGATATACCGCTGGGCGAGGCCGAGATCACTCAGTTCAGCAACGAGAACACTTTCGTCCGCATCCTGGAGAACGTCCGGGAGTGCGACCTCTTCATGGTGCAGCCCATCTGCCACCCGGTGAACGACAGCCTGGTGGAGCTGCTCATCATGATGGATGCCGCGCGGCGGGCCTCCGCGGGCCGCGTCACCGCCGTGGTCCCCTACTATGGCTACGGCCGCACCGACAAGAAGGACCAGCCCCGGGTGCCCATCACCGCCCGGCTGGTGGCGGACCTGATCACCACCTCCGGCGCCGGCCGCCTCCTTACGGTGGACCTGCACGCCGGGCAGATCCAGGGCTTCTTCAACATCCCGGTGGATGAGCTCACCGCCCTTTACCTCATCCGCGACTACTTTCGAGTCAAGGCGTTGAAGGACCTGGTGGTCGTGGCCACCGACATCGGCATCTCCAAGCGGGCGCGGGACCTGGCCGAGCATCTGGACGCGCCCCTGGCCATCGTGGAGAAGCGCCGCCTGGGGAACCGGGACCGCACGGAGACCCTGAACGTCATCGGGGATGTGGAGGGCAAGCGCTGCCTCACCTTCGACGACGAGATAGATACGGCCGGGACTCTGGTGGGCGGCGTGGATGCCCTGCTGGCCCGGGGGGCGACTGAGATATATTCCTGCGCCACCCACCCCATCCTCTCGGGGCCGGCGGTGGGGCGGCTGCGCAAGGCGCCCATCAAGGAGCTGGTGGTCACGGATACGGTGCCCGTGCCCCCGGAGAAGCAGCTGGCCAACATGAAAGTCCTGCCCATGGGGCCCCTGCTGGGCGAGGCGATCCTGCGCATCCACGAGGGCCGGTCCATCGGCGAGATGTTCGAGCCTCGCACCCCCAAGATAAGGAAGTAGCCCGGGGCGTCTCTGCGCTGCTTTCCCCAGTGTCGCGCTGCCACAGCGCGTTCAGAAGCTGAGCGCTGGAGTGATGATGCCCACCCCTGCAGTCCCGACCTCGCGCCTGCCCTATAATGGACTCGGCTAGCCGGCGGCGGGCGCTGGGGCGGTAGCCCCTGGCGACAATGCATTCGAGGTCCCGCGGAGAAGTTAGCATGTTCAACCCCGTGAAAGTCATCTTTGGGGACGCCAACGAGCGCGAGCTCAAGCGCCTGCGCCCCTTCGTCGAGGAGATCAACGCCCTGGAGCCGGACTTCGAGAAGCTCAGCGCCGACGAGCTGCGGGAGCTGACGCCGGAGTTCCGGCGGCGGCTGCAGCAAGGCGAGGACCTGGACGACCTGCTGCCGGAGGCCTTCGCCGCCGTCCGCGAGGCCGCCAAGCGCACCATCGGTCAGCGCCACTTCGACGTCCAGCTCCTGGGCGGCATGGTCCTGCACCAGGGGAAGATCGCCGAGATGAAGACCGGCGAGGGCAAGACCCTGGTGGCCACCCTGCCCCTATACCTGAACGCCCTGGAGGGCCGGGGCTCCCACCTGGTCACCGTCAACGACTACCTGGCCCGCCGTGACCCCTACTGGATGGGGCCTATCTACCATGCCCTGGGTGTCACCGTCGCCTCCATCCAGCACGACTCGTCCTATCTCTACGACCCGGCCCATGATTCGGGCGACCCCAAGTGGGGGCACCTGCGTCCCCTCAGCCGCCAGGAGGCGTACCGCGCCGACATCACCTACGGCACCAACAGCGAGTTCGGCTTCGACTACCTGCGCGACAACATGGTGGTGGACCTGGCGCAGCAGGTCCAGCGGGGGCTGCACTACGCCATCGTGGACGAGGTGGACAATGTCCTCATTGACGAGGCCCGCACTCCCCTGATCATCAGCGGCCCGGCGGAGGAGTCCACCCAGATGTACCAGGCCTTCGCCCAGCTCGCGCGGCGGCTGGAGCCCAAGGCCGACTACACCATTGACGAGAAGACCCGCACCGTGGCGCTCACCGAGGAGGGCATCGCCAAGGTGGAGCGGGCCCTCAACGTGAGCAACATCTATGACCCGGCCAACTACTCCTCGGTCCACTTCCTGGAGAACGCCGCACGGGCCCAGGCCATCTACAAGCGGGACCGGGACTACGTGGTCAAGGACGGCGAGGTCATCATCGTGGACGAGTTCACCGGCCGCATGATGCCGGGGCGGCGCTGGAGCGAGGGGCTCCATCAGGCGGTGGAGGCCAAGGAGGGGGTGAAGGTCCAGCGCGAGACCCTGACCATGGCCACCATCACGCTGCAGAACTACTTCCGCATGTACCACAAGCTGGCCGGGATGACGGGCACGGCGGTTACTGAGGCGGAGGAGTTCTACAAGATATACAAGCTGGACGTGGTGGTGGTCCCCACCAACCAGCCCATGGTCCGCCGGGACGCCTCGGACCAGGTTTATAAGACCGAGGACGGCAAGTTCTCCGCCGTGGCCAAGGATATCGAGGAGCGCCACGGCAAGGGGCAGCCGATCCTGGTGGGCACCGTCTCGATCGAGAAGTCGGAGAGGCTGTCGGCGCTGCTGCAGCGGCGGGGGGTCCGCCACAACGTCCTGAATGCCAAGTTCCACGAGAAAGAGGCCGAGATCGTGGCCGAGGCCGGTCGCCTGGGGGCCGTTACCATCGCTACCAACATGGCTGGCCGCGGCACGGATATCATCCTGGGCGGCAACCCCGACGCCTGGGCCGGGGAGCTGGCCCGCAGGAAGGGGCTGCTGAAGGATGGCGCCGATCGGGATGCCGCCGTGGCGGCGGTGAAGGACGAGGCCCGGGGGCTGTGGGAGGAGGAGCACCGGCAGGTCGTCGGCGCCGGCGGGCTGCACGTAGTCGGCACCGAGCGCCACGAGGCCCGGCGCATAGACAACCAGCTCCGCGGCCGTTCGGGACGCCAGGGCGACCCTGGCAGCAGCCGCTTCTACGTCTCCCTGGAGGACGATATCATGCGCCGCTTCGGCGGCGACATGGTGAAGGCCCTCATGGATCGCTTCGGCCTGGAGGAGGACGTGCCCCTGGAGAACCCCCTGGTCAACCGGGCCCTCGCCAACGCCCAGGTCAAGACCGAGGGCTACAACTTCGATATCCGCAAGCACCTGGTTGACTACGACGACGTGGTCAACAAGCACCGGGAGGTCATCTACGGCGAGCGGCGCAAGGTCCTGAGCGGCGCCGACCTGAAGGCCAACATCCTGGAGATGATCCACAAAGAGCTGGAGTCCCTGTTTGGCTCCCACCTGCAAGAGGTCCACGGTGGCACGTGGGACCTGGAGGGGCTGGAGAAGGCCGTGCGGGCGATCATACCCGACCTCCCATCCCGCTGCAGCGCCCCGGAGCTGGCGAAGCTGAGCCGCGACGAGATCCAGGCCCGGCTCCTGGAGGAGGCGGACGCGGCCTACCAGAGGCACGAGGACCACCTGGGCGCCGAGCGGATGCGGATGCTGGAGCGGCTGGTGATGCTCCAGTTCCTGGACAGCCGCTGGGTGGAGCACCTGACGGTGATGGAGAACATGCGGCAAGGGATCGGCCTGCGCGCCATCGGACAGACGGACCCTCTGGTGGTGTACAAGCGCGAGGGCCATGAGATGTTCCAAGGGCTGCTGTCCGGTATCCAGCACGACATCGTCCATGCCATCTACCACGCCAATCTAGTAGAGGCGCCTCCGCAACCGGCAGCGGAGCCGCTGCCGGCGGGCGACGGCAGGGGCGCCTCCGCGCCGCCGCAGAGACAACCGCTGCCCGCGGCTGCCCGGGGGAGCGCGACCGCCCGGCTGGCGGCAGCGGCCAGAGGAGGGCGGTCGCCGGTGGCGGCGGCGGCCGGCGGGCGGAAGGTGGGCCGCAACGACCCCTGTCCCTGTGGCTCGGGTAGGAAGTACAAACGCTGCCACGGGACGCTGGCATGAGCAGGCCACTCTCCCTGGCTGCCAAGCTGGGCTACCGGACTGGACGCCGGCTGTGCGCGGTGGGCGCGGGCGAGGAGTGGCTCCGTCGCCTGCAGGATGAGCTCCCTGACGAGGGGCCGCTATGCGCTGGCCTGGAGCCCGATGCCCAGTACGACCTGGTGGTGTGGTGGCCCCGGCGCCCCGAGGAGATGGCACCCTCCTTCGCCAGCCTGTTGGCCCGCCTGTCTCCCCACGGCAGCATCTGGGCTGTGATCCCCAACCGGGCGGCGGCCAGACGGCTGCGCTCGCGGCTTTCTTTTGAGGGTCTGCAGCAGGCGGCCCTCTCTCTGGGCCTGGTGGACACGAAGGTGACGAAGCTCTCCGAGGACGAGTACGGCGTCCGTTTCTCCCTCCGGGATGAGCTTCGGTCCACCTAGCAGGCTGCTGAAAAAGTCCAGCGAACCATCCCCCCGGCCCCTTCCTTTCGACAGGCTCAGGGCAGGCTCTTTCCGGGAAAGGGGAGTCCCTCGAAACGTCCTTGGGCTTGAGGGGACACCCCCTTCGACTGGTGCTACCATATAGGGCGGCCCGCAGGGTGGCTCTTACTGGAAATGGGCCAGTGCGGTTGCCGGGGCCTTGATCAGGGGGCCGTGGTGAAGGCAGCGGTTGCGGGGCTGAAAGGAGGGTGATCCTATGGCTGGCAACCAGGAGTCGTCGGCGCAGGTGACTCTGAGCGAAGAGCAGGCCAGGGAGGGCTACTGGGTCGAGACCAGCGGCAGCTATGCGCTTGTCTGGCACCAGAAGAACCAGATAGCGCTCCTGTCGCTCTCGCCGGACATCGCCCGCAA
>JACQGV010000165.1 GCA_016199375.1 Chloroflexota bacterium
CTTCCTGCTCCAGCTCTCTGAATCGGTCTAGCGGAAAAACGCAGTTGGGGTCCTGCCGCGGCCCCGCAAGGTCATAATGGAGGTGTGCTACCCTGAGTTGGTCTCGAGGAACGGTCTTGGGGATCGGCCGGTAGGACCAGTCACCCAAGCCCTCCGGTCCGTCGGTCTGATAAGGCTGCTGCCCTTCTAGATAGAACCCGCCGGTCGTGACTAGGGCAAGCTTGGCTTGCCGGAGAGGAAGCCTCAGGGAGGCCCAAGGTATCCCTTCGACCTGAGGAGCGCGTGCCCTCGCTCCGGCCAGAGCAAGGCCCTTGGCCTCCCACTCCTCCAGCAGATCGGCCAGCCCGTCTACGCTGCCGCTTTCCCGCGTCTCCACCGCCGCGCTGAACAGCGCCTTCAGGAAGCGCACCTGCTCCTCCTCAGTCATAAGGGCGCCTACGTAGCGGATGCGTGAGAAGGCTGCAAGACCGGGCGATTTCAGGACCTCTTTGAGGACCTCTGAGGTATCCATGTCGCTCCCTTCAATCTGTCGGGACTAGGAGAGCTGCGAAGTCCTGGCTTCGCCTACTCGCTCAAGATACTCTCTCACCATGAGCGCTGCCGTGGCTCCCTCTCCGACGGCGCTGGCCAGCTGTTTGGTGCTCCCCAGCCGGCAGTCTCCTGCGGCAAACACGCCCTCCACGCTGGTCTCAAGATTGGGCTTGGTCACCACAAAGCCCATCGGGTTTAGCTCTAGGGCTCCTTTGAGAAATTCCGTGTTCGGCTGCATGCCGATAAACACGAAGACCGCCGCCGGGTGCATCTCTCGTGTCCTACCCGTAGGCAGGTCTTTCACTACAATCGCTTCGAGCTTGCCTCGCCCCTTGAACTCCTGTACGGTGGCCTGTGTAAACACTTCCATAGATTTGTGCTCCGCAACCTTTTCTTGCAGAGCCTTGCTGGCGTGCACCTCTTTCGCCCCTTCCAGTATGGTTACTTTGGAGACAAGCCCCGCAAGGAACAGTCCTTCCTGAAAGCCGCTGTTGCCTCCGCCGACCACTACCACCTCCCGCCCCTTGTAGAAGGGTCCGTCACAGGTGGCGCAGAAATGGATACCCGCTCCGATGAAGTCTGCCTCGCCGGGAACGTTCAACCTGCGATAGGTAGCTCCGGTGGCGAGGATGAGCGCTGGCGCACAGTACTCCTGCCCCGACTCAACGTGCACTGTCCGATGCATGCCGTCCGAGCTCACGCGGGCGACCCGCTGGGCCTGCAGGATCTCCACACTGAAGCGCCTGGCCTGATTCGTCAATCGTTGGGCCAGTTCTGCCCCTCCCACTGGCTCGGGGAAGCCTGGATAGTTCTCTATCTCGCGGGTTGTACCGGCCTGACCTCCTAGGCCGCTGCGTTCGATCACCAGGGTCTGAAGGCCCTCTCGGGCGGTGTAAATGGCAGCCGTTAGTCCCGCGGGACCGCCGCCAACGATGACAACATCGTAGACCTTCCTGCTTGCCTCACGACGTATCCCCAGCTTCTCCGCCAGCTCAGCGTTGCTAGGCTCCACCAACAAGGAGCCGTCGGGGAAAACGATGGTGGGGATGATCTGCTTTCCCTTGTTGATCTCTTGGACATAGGCCATCGCCTGAGGGTCTTTTTCGATGTCGACCCATTGGAAAGAGACCCGGTGCTCATTGAAAAACTGCTTGGCGCGCCGGCAGTCTGGGCACCAGGGAGCTCCATACATGCGGATGGTCTGTTCTGACATCAGGTTCCTCCTCTCCATAGGCCCTTCCCGTCGGTGAAGGAGCTGCGCGTCCTAGGGTTTGCCGGCCACGAAGGTCCAGTAGCCCAGGTCTCCCTGCCGCGCCAGCTCGCTGGCGCAGTTCAAGGCTACGGCAATCTGATCAAGCTGCTGGTCGTTCGCCTTGGTGGCGAGAGCGGTGCGGCGCCCGATGCCGAGCAGAGACTCGGCTTTGTCCAGAAGTTTCTCAACGGTGTTCGAATAGTCAGCTTTGCCCTCGATGGTCAGGCCGGCCCCCTGGATGAGGTGGACGTATTGTTCTGGCCCCGTCCCCAGCGGTATACAAAGTGCCCTGGCTATACTCGAGTCGAGGGGAAGAGGCAGCGTTTCAGGTCGAAAGGTAACATCGCTCAGAGCCAGACGACCGCTTGGCTTCAAGACACGGGCTATCTCGCCGAGAGCAGCTTGCCGGTTCGAGAAGAGGCTGGTGGCACACTCGCAGAGGACGGCGTCGAAAACCGCTGGCGGGAATGGCAGATGGGTGGCATCGCCTTCGACGAAGGCCACGAGGCTGTCCAGCCGATAGCGTCGAGCATCCTTCGTTGCTCCTTCGAGGGCACGGGCGTCAGTATCGATCCCAGCCACCCTACACTTGTACGTCTGAGCCAGCATGATTGCGCTCGCGCCGCGACCGCAGGCCACATCCAGCAGGTACTGACCCTTCGTTAGTCCTAACTCCTTCCCCAAAGCTCTGGTCAGCGCCAGTCCGCCGGGGTGCAGGCTCTCGCCCAGGAGATAGCGCACCAGGGGAGACTGATAGAGATCGGCGCAACAGGTGTCCTCCGGCTGCATGTTAGGGCTCGTATCGGTCATGATTCGCCTCCTCCGCTCGACGCGCAAGCTGGGCGCGGACCTGCTCCCGGTACCCCACGCTGTTATACGCGCAGAAGGGGATCAGGCGACCGTCTGGCACAAGCACGGCGACGCAGCACTTCATGACCTGTTTGACACTGAAGGTGTAGGCGTCCATGAAGTCCTTGATGGCGATCTGAAACACGTGCTTTTTCGCATGGCTCAGGTCTGTGCCCAGGTCGAGGGATACTCCGCAGGCGCAGCTAAACTGGCTGGCGGTCTTGGCTGAGCCGGCTACTGCCGACGCTGACCAGAGGCCCTCCAGGGCCCGTTGAATATCCGGCAAAGAGGGGACTTTAGGCAGGGTGCGGTTGGTGATGTAGTCCAGGTAACGATCGACGGGGAGTACCCGAGGCAACGGTATGACCTGACTGCCGTCGACATAGACATAGGTGTTGACCTGGCAGGTGGGAAAGCAGCAGGGCACAGGCACGAAGTCCTCTCGGCGGAACAGGCCGCCGGTCTGCTGGACGATGCCGTGGAGGACGTCGGGGATGGTCATGCGCTCCAGGGGGTTGAAGGGCAGGTGCCTTCCCGTGTGGGTCACCGGTTGGAAGACGATGCCGCGCGCCGCCGGGTGGTTTATGCCGAACTCTACGAGAGCGCCGACCTCGTGCTCGTTGATACCGCGCTCAATAGCCGCAACCAGGGCAACGTCCAGGTCTATCCGTGCGAGCCGTTCCAGGCAGCGCAGCTTGACATCTAGGAGGTCTTCTCCCCTGATCTTCCGGTATGTCTCCCGTTCCAACCCATCAAACTGCAGATAAATGGTCGGGCGTAGCTCCTCTAATTCGGCTAAGAAGCGCTCGTCGCGAGCAATCCGAATGCCGTTGGTGTTGATCATCACGTTAGGGATGCCCCTGGCCTTAGCTGCTCGCACCATGTCCAGTATCTGGGGATGAATAGTCGGCTCCCCGCCACTGAACTGCACTACTTCAGGCTCTCCCTCCAGCTCCAGCAGGCGGTCCAGCATCCGCTCTACTTCTTCGAGAGTGAGGCTGAATCCTTGGCCAGCATCGGCGAAGCAAACGGGGCAGTTGAGATTGCAGCCGCTGTTCACTTCGATCAGCGCGAGGCAGGTATGCTGCTTGTGCTCCGGGCAGAGGCCGCAGTCCAGAGGGCAGCCATCTTTGAGGTCGGTACTGTACCGGAGAGGCATGGTGCCCGGCTTGTTAAAGGCGGCCGCGGTCACGTACATCTCAGCGTCCGCGCTCATCAGCCCTTCGGACCAACCATGCTCAGGGCAACGCTTCCTCATGTAGACCTTGTTGTTCCGGAGGATCACCTGGGCATCGATCACCAGCTTGCACACCGGGCAGATGCTGCGTGTCAATTCGTGGAAGATGAAATCGGCATCCTGCCTCACCGAAGGAGGTGTTGGCCGCGAGTGAGTGGTCATGCCGTTGCTTCCTTCTGGATCAGATTCTGGCCGATAACTTGTCGCAGTCTGTCCTCGTCAGGGACAGTGCCCTGGCTGAAGCGCTTGCCGTTGATGGTGACTACGGGGGGATGCCAGCCGCCGTGCCAGAGCGCCTGGGGAAGATAGTTCAGCCACGGTCGAATGCGCACCTGGATCTGCGGCCGGTTGCCAAGCTCGCGGACCACCTGACGCACTATCTTGATCGTTAGGTCGCATTCTTCGCAGAGCCGGTCTGGCACTCGGAGGAACAGCTGGCGCCCCGCGATCGGGTAAACGGTCACGGTTACCGTCGGGCGGTCCTGGAGGCATGCCGGTTGTTCAATAACACCTTGCTTCACGGTGAGTTTCATCCTGTGCCGGCGTCGATCTCCTGCGTGAGCGCTTGAAGGGCCTCGCGATCCTTGACGCGGATCTGCTTCTGTCCTAGGAGCACGAGCCCCTGGCGCTGCATGTCATTGAGCTCCTCGGTCACCGTCGAACGGAGCGCGCCAATGGTGTCGCCTATCTCTTCGTGCGTATAGCCTGACACTGCCCCCGTTGACGAGTCCAGGTTGGCGAGGAGGAAGGCCGCCAGCCGAGCCTGAACGGAACCGAAGACAGCTTGCTCCAGCCGTTCCTCTAGGGCCTTCACCCGGTTGCCAACCGTTTCCAGCAGTCGGGTTGCCACGTCGGGGCGGTCCTTCAAGACCCGCAGGACATCCTCGCGCGTAGCGGTGCAGACCAAGCTCTCATCTGTCGACTCGGCGAAGCACCCCTGCATGCTCTGGCCCAGGATGCCCATCTCTCCGAAGATCGAGCTCGGCCCTATGCGCCTGATGACCAGGCGCTTGCCTCTGCGTGTGAGGCGGTAGATGTCTACATGGCCTCTCTTCAGGACGAAGAGGCGCTCACTGGATTCCTCGGGAGTAAAGATCACCGTCCCTCGGGCGCACTCCCGTAGCATCGTCCCACGGAAAAGTGCCTCTATCTCCTCCATGGTCAGGCTCTGGAATACGTCCACTTTTCGCAAGTACTGCGTCAGCGGCACGGGTTCTCGCTTGCCTCCCGCGTTCTCTGGTTTCTGTCGCAACCTACGCCACATGATGCGCCTCCTGACCTAGCCAAGTATGTCGGCTGGCCGACAGTATTGTAGACCCGTTAGCAATCCGCTCTGTATCCGGTGATAAGGGAGAGGTCAGGAGTGTTCTGTAGGGGAGGTCTTGGTCCGCTTCCAAGAGCCTTGTGCCCCGCACAGCCTCAGCTTGATCGGGGGATACCCCGCGAGGCATGTCGAGAGTGGTTTTGTCGGCTAGCCGACAGCATCGCAGGCCGCTGACGACTACGCTGCACTTGAAGCCCTGAAGCTATGTGGCTGCGGTGCCTCAGGTCAGGTAAGACAGCGACGGAGGAATGTCGATGGCAAAGACGATCGGCTAAGAGCTTACGAGCGAATGCTACCGCGGTGTCGATAAGAGATGCGACACCAGGAGCCTCAGATACAGGAGGAATCAAGAGAATGAGTACCAGACCTGGAACGCTGTTACGTCCCTCGTTGACCGCAGACTACCGCAGCCGATCAACGCAGCGAGCAGCTGGGTTGGGCATAGTCGCGGTTGGGCTGATGGTGGCGATGATCGCCTTCATCAGCAGCATCGTCCAAGCCGGCCGCGAAGGAACAGCTGCTTCCATCGCCATGCAGGCTGCTTGGACCTTTGGAGCAGCCACCGCCGCGCTTGGGATACTCAAGACAGGGATCGCTGTTGTTTTGTGGGGCATCGTGCGGCGCATTTGGCTGCGAGCCGAGAGCATCAAGGCGGCGCTCCCCAAGCTCATGCCACCCAAGGCAGACCAGCCTCCTCTTAGAGAAGGGGCCATAGATACATCTTATGGTCCTGCGGAGGTCACACGGACTCCACCGGCGCCCCTGTTCATCCACCGGCTTTCCTTCGCCCTCTGGGCGCCCATGCTGCTCATGGGCGTCATGGGGCTGGGTGCCGGCCTGATTCTGTCCTTTATAGAGGCCGGGGCTGCCAGTTCTCAGAGCACCGGTACCTTCAACAGCCTGCGGGCCCTCGTGCCTGGCATCATGTTCTTCGGCGAGGCGTTGCTCTTGGCAGGGATCTCCTTCTTACTCGGCAGCATCCTGGGCTCCATCCGCCAGGGTGGGGGAGAGGTCCAGGAATCTGTCGGTGTACACGTGAAGACCTTGAAGATGCCCCTGACGGCCAAGTTGTTTGTGGCCCTGATGATGATGGGCATGATGGTCGAGATGGCGCAGCTTGGCCTCTACATATACGCGGCTACGCTGGAGAACGCTGAGAGCCTCGACGTGTGGCTCACGTGGCTCGGGCCCCTACGCGAGGCTGGGCTGGGGCTACTGCTGTCGGGCATCGTCCTTGCGCTGGCCAGCATCGGGAAGGTTTTGGGATTCCAGTTCTCCCGCATCCAAGAGCTCATCGCTGTTGGACGGTAGAAAAAGGAGGAAAGACATGACAACGATAAAGACCATTCGGCATGGCGAATTCCAGGTGGTAGCCAGTGACCGCGCCTTGGACATGAACTTCGCTCAGAAGATGGGCAAGGCACTCTGGGCGCCGATGCTCATCATCGGAGTTATGGCCTTCCCAGTGGCCTTTATCCTGGGCGCCGTCCGCGCTGGCCTGGTGGCCAATGGGACGACAGTCCAGCAAGCAGCCACGGCTGCTGCCCTGGGCCAGTACGTGCCAGCCGTCATGTTCATTGGCTTCATGAGCGTCTTTGCGGGGATTGTGTTTGCGATTGCCCGCATCCTCGGCATACTGCGCACCGGAGGCGGCCGGGTCCAGCAGACGGCTGGGCGGCAAGTCCTGAGCTACAGAATGCCAGTGACGGCCTGGGGCATGATCCTGCTCATGATGATGGGCATGATGATGCTCCTGTTCGCCGTCATCGTCCACTTCGTGCTGGGCGCCATCGCATACGACGCAGTGGTGCAGGGCAACCAGGCCACCATAGGGACGGTGGACACATGGGCCACCTGGATCGAGGGCTTGCGGCGCTTCGGTGTGGCGACGTACCTGGGCTCTATCGCCCTAGGCCTGGCCACCATTATTCAGGTCCTTCGCTTCCAGTCGGCGCGAGTCCACGAGCTGGCACAAGAGGGAAAAGTTCTATGAACACTGTCATTGACGTAGGCGACAAGGACTTCGAGAAGCGCGTCATCGCATCCGAGTTGCCGGTGCTGGTAGATTTTTGGGCGCCGTGGTGCGGTCCTTGCCGTCTCGTCGCGCCGGTGGTGTCCGCACTCGCCGGAGACTACGACGGGAGAATGAGCTTCGCCAAGCTTAACGTGGACGACAACCCGCTGACTGCCGTCAGGTTTGGCATCCGCGGCATCCCCACCCTCGTTGTCTTCAAGGATGGCAAGGCTGTTGGATCGATCGTTGGCTACCAGCCTAAGGCCCAGTTGCAGAAGCGCCTGGAGGCTATCTTAGCTGGATAAGGGGAGGTGACCTTACGCGGAGCGCCCATGAGCATTCAATCACGAAGGAGACGGCCATGGTGATGGGCAACAATCTGGAACAGATGCTGGCGGTCTACCGGGCGCGCAAGGACGAGCTTGACCGCCAGGGGGCCTACTTTCTCTCCGATATCACTGACGAAGAGGCTGAACGCTTCTCCAAGTCAATGCTGATCATGTCCAGCCAGCTGAAGGACCGCCCCAACCCGAGGATCACGGTGTACATAAACTCGGGTGGCGGCTCGGTGGGGGCCGGCTTCGCCATGATGGAGATGATGTACAAGGTGAAACGGGATTTCAGCGTGCAGGTACACACTGTGGTTACAGGGTACGCTTACTCCATGGGTGCCATCATATTCCAGGCAGGCGACAGACGCTCGATGGGCCATTTTTCGACCCTGATGCTCCACAGCGTGAGCTGGGTAGTTTCAGGCGAGGACCACCGAATCTTCAAGGACACGCAGGACTTGGCCCGCCACTATCAGAACACGATCGGGGCGTTGTTCGCCGAGCGCACAGGGAGGCATACTGCCAGATGGTGGAGGAACTATGTCTACTCCGGCCACGACCGCTTCCTCTCGGCAGGGGAGTGTCTGAAGTTGGGGCTCGCTGATGAGGTCTGCTCTTTCGACCAGTGTTATATGCTCGCGCCACCCTCTGCCCAAGCGGCTAGCTGACAAGCCGCGATCTGCGCGATGTAACCTGTCTCGGCTTAGACGTGGCCCGCCTCCGAAAGGCCCTTCCGTACAAGCCACAACAGCGCCGTTGAATCCTGCTGAAACATCCTTGGAGAGGTTGGTTCCCAGCGCTATAGAAAGCAAGCAGAGGTCCAAAAGTGGACGCGTACATATTGGGGGCATCCCCGTTCCCGCGCCGCCCCGCGCTGCTTCCAGTCCTTGGTGGTGGCGATGAGCAACTCCGGCCCTCGGGGCGGGTGCAGGCGGCGATGTTGGCCTCGCTCCAGTACCCCGTGTCGGCCAGGGCGGTCCTGGGACGCTCCTCGATCCCGGCCGCTGCCAGGGTGCGCTCCAGCCTCCTTAGCGTCGGCTCCAGTTGCCGGACATCGTTGGCCTCCGGGGTCACCCCCACGGCCACGATGACCTGGTCCTCGCTGACCACCGCCTGGACGTTGTAGCCCTGCCCGGCCTTCATGATGCGGCTGTCGGGGTCGGTGGTGTTCGCCTTCGCCTCTGTGTATGGACTGGCTCTACCACCGTGGGCTTCCGGCCACGCTTCCTCTTCCCTGTGGCCTCTTCCTCTCCGTGGAACCAGGCGAGTTGACAAGAAAATGTGCCGGTGTGACGCTTCTGTTGACACGCCCGAAACTGTGGACACTCTCCGTGGAGAGTCTCCAGGAAACTCTACGGAGAATCTCAGGACACTGCACGGAGAGTTGTCATGTGGCGTCCACGGAGAGCCAGGCAGAGAGTGTCCGTAGAGCGGACGGGGAGTGGACGGGGACTCCCAGGGTAGAAAACGGAGACTCCGGAGAGCGGAGACTGGAGAGGAGTAGAACGATGGGTACGATGCAGGGGGGCGATGCAGGAGCTTCGGGACATGCTGACCAGCGGCATGACCCATCAGCGAGATCATCGAGGACGGCTGCGCGCCTTCGTCGGTGTACAAGGCGTGAAGGCCGAGCAGCAAACAGGCGCTCAAGAGAACGGTGGCCGAGTTAGAGCCCTTGCGGGTGTGGAACAGCCATCCGTGTAAAGTGTGCCACCTGCCAATGGAAGGCGCGGTGTCGCTGGGCAGCAAAGAAGAAGGGGCAGCCCGACGGGCTGCGCTTCTTGGTAAAACTCTTGGCTGTTTACAAGGTTCTTCTCGCAGATCGAGCCTTGCGGCACAGCCGGGCCGCCAGCACCAGCGTTAGCGCCAGCGGCTCGTCGGCGTCAATTGAATCCCGCGTTCCCTCTCCTGCAGGAGAGGGGTATGAGTATTGGGGGGCACCCCCCAACCCCCGTCAGGGGCTTCGCCCCTGCACCCCACTTATTCAACTTCAATATTCTTCAGGGACAGGACACTAGGCTCCCCTTGACCCATCTTCCTCTGGGATGTAGAGTAGCGCCGCGATAACGGGAGGGCAGCATGAGCTACCAGTACATCCTCTATGACAAACGCTCCGATGGCATCGCCTACCTCACCCTGAACCGGCCGGAGAAGCTCAACGCCCTGAGCCGGCCCCTCCAGGACGAGGTGGCGGACGCCGTGCGCGCCGCCGACCGCGACCCGGAGGTCCGGGTGCTGGTCCTGCGTGGGGCCGGGCGCGCCTTCTCCGCCGGCTACGACCTCTCGCCGCAGCCCGCTCCGGCGGGCCAGTATATCCGGCGCGACACCCTGGCCGACCGGGCGGGGCTGGAGCATACGGTGGACTGCTGGATGACTATCTGGAACGCCCGCAAGCCTGTCTTGGGGCAGGTGCACGGCTACTGCCTCGCCGGCGGCACAGACCTGGTGCTCATGTGCGATGCGGTGATCGCCGCCGATGACGCGCAGATCGGCCATCCCGGCGTCCGCGCCCTGGGGATGCCGCTGACCTCCATGTGGCCCTACCTGGTGGGGCCCCAGCGGGCCAAGCTCTGGCTCCTCACCGGCGGCTCCATGGACGGCGTCGAGGCGGAGCGGATCGGCCTGGTGGCCAGGGCGGTCCCGGCCGAGCGCCTGGAGCAGGAGGTCCTGAGCATCGCCCAGACCATGGCGAAGGTGCTGCCGGAGTTGCTGATAGTGAACAA
This sequence comes from Chloroflexota bacterium, assembly GCA_016199375.1. GTDB lineage: Bacteria > Chloroflexota > Dehalococcoidia > SHYM01 > SHYM01 > JACQGV01. Next base: position 10,263 of record JACQGV010000165.1, read on the forward strand.
GGCGGCCATCAACCGGGTGTACGAGCTCATGGGGCTGCGCACAGCCCAGCAGAATGCCGTCGAGCTGGACGCCATCTGCCATGCCACCGAGTCGGTGCAGGAGTTCGGCAGGGTCGTGCGGGAGAAGGGCCTGAAGGCCGCCCTGGAGTGGCGCGACACCAAGTTCGGCGATTACCGCGGGGCCAAGGTCTAGGGGCCCCGCCGCGAAGGAGCGCACCGCGTGGAGATCCTCGACCCCGTAGCCGAGGCGCACCCGCCCTCCGTCCCCCTTGCCGCACGCGGCCTCGACCTGCGTGGCAAGCGCCTGGGGCTCCTGGACAACAGCAAGCCCAACGCCAGGGAGCTGCTGGAGGCGGTCGCCCGGGCCCTGGACCTGCGCTACGAGCTGGCGAGCGTCGTGGTGCGCCGCAAGCCCACCATGTCGGTCCCCGCCACGGAGTCGCTCCTGGATGAGCTGGCGCGGGAATGCGATGTGGTCCTCACCGGCAGCGGCGACTGAGGGTCCTGTACGTCGTGGAGTATCCACGACGCGGTGGAGCTGGAGAAGCGGGGCCGCCCCACGGCGGTGATCTGCACCGATGAGTTCGCGATCCTGGGCCAGACGGAGGCCCGCTCCCTGGGCGTGGCGGGGCTGCCGGTGGTGCTCATACCCCACCCCCTGGGCTCCCTCCCTCCGGAGGCGGTGCAGGAGCGCGGCCGCGCCGTCGCGGGGGAGGTGAGCGCCGCCCTGACCCGCCCCAGTGAGCAGGTGGACGCCGATTACGCCGCCCGGGTCATCGAGCCCAAGGGACGGCTGCGCCACAAGCCCATCTTTGACTGATGCCATGCCGGACCCTGTCTCCCGCCTGACGTCAGCCCGCATCCTGGTCGGCGACTCCCTGGAGGCGGTCAACCGCCTGGTGTATGGGCGCGGCTGGGGGGATGGCTTGCCGGTGATCCCGCCCACGCCGGAGCGGGTGGAGCGGATGCTGGGCGCTCTTCCCGGCCACGCTCCCCAGGAGTCCCTGGGCCAGATGCCGCCCCGCTGGGGGGAGGCCACCGTGGAGAAGCTGGCGATCAACGCCGTCATGGCCGGCTGTACGCCCGCGGCCTTCCCCGTCGTCGTCGCCGCGACCCGCGCCCTGCTGGAGCCGCAGCTCAATCTGTACGCCGTGCAGGCCACCACCAACCCCGTGGCTCCCCTCTGCGTAGTCAACGGCCCCATCGCCGAGGAGCTGGACATCAACAGCGGCCTGGGCGCCTTCGGCCAGGGCTGGTGGGCCAACGCCACCATCGGGCGCGCCCTGCGCCTGGTCCTGTTGAACGTGGGCGGCGGCCGTCCCGGCATCCTGGATCGGGCGACGCAGGGGCAGCCCGCCAAGTACACCTTCTGCGTGGCCGAGAACGAGGCCGAGAGCCCCTGGGAGCCTCTCCACGTGGAGCGCGGCCTGCCCCAGGAGCAGAGCGCCGTCACCCTGCTGGGGGTGGCGGGCACCCTCAACATCCTGGACCTGGGCAGCAAGGACGCCGAAGGCATCCTCACCATGGTGGCAGGCTCGATGACGGCCCTGGGCAGCAACAACATGCTCCTGGGAGGCGCGCCCGTGGTCGCCCTCTGCCCGGAGCACGCGGCCATCCTGGCCCGGGAGGGGCTGAGCAAGGCCGACGTGAAGCGCGAGCTATTCCGGCGCTCCCAGGTGCCCTTGGGCCGCTTCGCGCGGGAGAACCAGGCCCTCATCGCCAGCTACCGGGAGGCACTGCTGGGCCATCCGGGCCCGGCTACCCCGGTGCCGGTGGCGGACCGGCCGGAGGACATCCAGGTCATCGTGGTCGGCGGGGCCGGGCCGCACTCCCAGTTCCTGCCCTCCTTTGGCGGCGACTCCATGCCCGCTACCAGGCCCGTGGAGGTGTGATGGCCAGCGAGGCTCCGCAGCAGTCCTTCGTGCGGGCCAACGGGCTACGGCTGGCCTGTCTCGACTACGGCAACGCAGGCGCTCCCCCCGCCGTCCTCGTCCATGCCACCGGCTTCCACAAGGAGCTCTGGGGGCTGGTGGCACGCGCCCTGGCCCCCAGCCATCACGTCCTCGCCTTCGATCAACGAGGCCACGGCGACAGCGACAAGCCGGCCGCCGACTATCACTGGCAACGCTTCGCCGATGATCTGGCTGGTTTCCTGGACGCGCTGCGCCTGCGGGGCGTGCTCGCCATCGGCCACAGCTCGGGCGGCACCGCCATCGTCCTGACGGCGGCGCAGCGGCCGGAGCTCATCGGCCGCGCGGTGCTGGTGGAGCCGGTCATCTTCCCGCGGAGCGCCATCGCAAGCGGGGACCGGGCTGGCGACCGGGGCATGGGGGAGCGCACCCGCCAGCGGCGCGAGTCCTTCGAGAGCCCGGAGGCGTTCTTCCAGTCCTTCCGTGACCGCCCACCGTTCAAGGACTGGACCGACGAGGCCCTGTGGACCTATGCCCGCGCGGGGACGGCGCCCGGCCCTGATGGCCGCGTCCATCTGAAGTGCCCGCCGAGCATCGAGGCCCAGGTATACGAGAACAACCGCTCGGTCAACCCCTGGCCTGCCCTGGAGGCGCTGCGCTGCCCCACCTTGTTCATCCAGGGCGGCAGCCGGGGCATTCTGGCGCCCGACCTGGCCGAGCAAATGCGCACGGCGGTCCCGCACCTGCGCCACGTCCAGGTGGCCGCAGCCAGCCACTTCGTGCCCATGGAGCAGCCCGAGGCCGTCAGCGGGGCGATCCAGGACTTCTTGCAGGCCAGCTAGTGTCCTGTCTCGCTAATCCGTGGGAAAAGCCGACGCGATAAGCAGGCTCTCGCGCTGGCCCCCTTGCCAATCCCCCTAGGACTTGTTCGACGAATCTCAGGAACAGGACACTAGGCGCCGGAGCGAGGTCTGGCTCCGGCGCCGACGCGGCCCTCTGGCGAGTCCTCCTTGTGGTCTCTTCCTGTTCCACCCCCATTGACAGGGGTGCTGTGGCCTGCTAGAGTTGACACAGAACAGGCGTTCCGCACAAGCAGTCGGGCCCGGCCTGCCTGTCCTGGGCTTACCGAAGGGAGCCTGTCAAAGGGAGGCGTGAGGTGTCGAAGCCCCTGTCGGCGCGACAGCAGAAGATCCTCAACTTCATCCGCAGCTTCATCCGCAAGCGGGGCTACCCGCCCAGCATCCGCGACATCGTCCAGGGCTGCCAGGTGAGCTCGACCTCGGTGGTGGACTACAACCTAAACATCCTGGAGCGGCTGGGGTTCATCCGCCGCGACCGTGAGGTGTCGCGGGGGATCGAGCTACTGGGCGAGGACCCGCGCGCCGGCGCCGTGGCCGTCCCCATCATCGGCACCATCGCCGCCGGCCAGCCCATCCCGACCCCCGACCACGATTCCTGGAACCCCGACATCTACGAGAGCATAGATGTGCCGGCGTCCCTCCTGGGCTCCCGGGAGCTGGTGTACGCCCTGCGGGTCCAGGGCCAGTCCATGGTGGACGCCCTCATTGACGACGGCGACGTCGTCATCATGGAGCCGGCGCAGACGGCCGACAACGGCGACCTGGTGGCGGCCTGGCTGGTCAACGAGCGGGAGGCGACGCTAAAGAAGTTCTACCGCGAGGGCAAGCGCATCCGGCTCCAGCCCTGCAACGCCCAGATGCAGCCCCTCTACGCCGACGCTAGGAACGACCGGGTCCAGGGCAAGGTGCTGCGGGTCGTGCGGTAGCACGATATTTTTCATAGGTGACGCCATGGCGGGGTAACGCTCCATCTCGGGTCCAGCCTCCCGGGGGCGGTGAGGGGGAAGCCCCTGAGGCGTGGGCCCCCGAGGGGCATAAATGAGAACCGCCCCCCCTGTGGCGGGCGGTTCCTGGCGATTGCCTTAGGA
>JACQGV010000025.1 GCA_016199375.1 Chloroflexota bacterium
AGGAGCTCTTTTATAGAGAGGAGATCCTGGCGCAGGTGACCATCGCTGTTCATAGCCCGAGCGATGCGGGCGCAGGCATGGAGAACGGTAGAGTGGTCCCGGCCGCCGATGAGGCGCCCGATCTCCGTATAAGGGGTATTTCCTTCTTCCCGCATAAGGTACATGGCAATGTGGCGCGGGTTGACGAGGCCGCGGCTCCGGCGGGGGCCGTTTAGGGCAGCCGCTTCAACCTTATAGTACTGGGCCACTGTATCGAGTATTAGCTCAGGGGTGAGGTTCTTTCGCCGGGTGCTATCGGCGTGGCTGTCGGCCAGCGCCTGGGTGGCGAGCTCAGGGTTCAGGGGACGCTCCGAGACCTTGGCGAAGGCGGCGACCCGGTTGAGGCCCCCCTCCAGCTCGCGAATGTTCTTCTGCACCCGCCGGGCGATGAGCTCCAGGGTTTCCTGGGGAACACGCAGGTGCTGCTCCTCGGCCTTGGCGCGTAGGATGGCGATGCGGGTCTCCAGGTCGGGCGGCTGGATGTCGGCGATGAGGCCCCAGTGGAAACGGGACTTCAGCCGGTCCTCCAGGAGGGGCATGGACTGCGGCGAGCGGTCGCTGGTGATGACGATCTGCCGGCTGGCGTTGTGGAGCTCATTGAAGGTGTGGAAAAACCCCTCCTGAGTCTGCTCCTTGCCACTGATGAACTGGATGTCGTCCATGAGGAGCACGTCCGCGCCTCGGTACTTGGCGCGGAACTCATCGGTGCGGCGCTCCTTGATGGCGTTTATGAACTCATTGGTGAACTGCTCTGCGCTGACGTAGACGGTGCGCAGATGTTTGGCGACGGTCGCGTGGCCGATGGCGTGCAGGAGGTGGGTCTTACCAAGTCCCACGCCCCCGTAGAGGAAGAGGGGGTTATAGGCAGTGCCCGGGCTCTGGGCAACTCCTTGGGCGGCGGCGAAGGCGAGCCGGTTCGAGCTGCCCACGATGAAGCGCTGGAAGACGTAGCGCGGGCTCAGGTTAGGGCGGGGGGGCTCCGAGGCCGGCTCCTGTAGCAAGGGGCTGGCCTCACAGTCGACGGCGCCCTGAACCTGGAACCTCACCTGGAGCCCGGGGGCACCGGTGAGCCGCCGGAGGACCGCTTCTATCTGGGGCTTCAGACGTTGGGCCAGCCATTCGGCGGCGAAAGGTTGGGGCACCCCCACCACGAAATCGGTGTCCTCATGGGAGAGGCCAACGGTCTGCTTGAGCCAGGTCTCGAACTGGGCGCGGCTGATCTGGAGCTGAAGTTCGCCGAGAGCTGCTTCCCATAGCTTTTGAGGGTTCTCTTTGCCCATGCGTTTCTCCCCGCCTCTGAGGCGGTGGCAGGACGTAGCGAAGCTTGAAGATTCAAAGATGTCACAAGAGTAGAGCGCCCGCTCCTAATAGCGGCTATCTCTGGGGACAGCGGCAATATAACAGGGGCGGGGCCGGGAGACAAGGGCTATTACGTCAAGCGGGCGTGGGGAATTAGTCCCCCTGGGCACCCAGGACTTTTCTCAGTTCAGCATCCCCCGGAGGCGGGAGAGGGCCTTGGCGGCGTGCTCATACCCAGGCTCGATCTCCAGGGCCTGCCTGTACTCCGCGATGGCCCGGTGCCAGTCGCCCTTGCGCTCGTAGACCCGGGCCAGGTTGGAGTGGGGGAAGTGGCGGGCCTCGTAGCGACGGGCCTGCAGCGCCTTCTCCAGCCAGGGGATGGCCTCGTCCAGGCGGTCCTGCTCTATCAGGTAGGCCCCGATGTCGTTGTAGGGATTGCCAAAGTCGGGGTCCACCTCGATCGCCCGCTGGCACTCTTGGATCGCCTCGTCCACCCTGCCCAGGAAGCTGTAGGTCCAGCCCCGGAAGGTGTGGGCCTCGGCCGTGGGGTGGAGCTCGATGGACCTGGTGTACAGCTTCAGCGCCTCCTCCAGCTCCCCCGCCATCTGGTGGCGGTAAGCTTCCTTGAAGAGCTCAAAGGCCGCCTTGCGGGTCGCTTCCTCGTCCACGGTGTCCTCTTCGCGCCGCTATGTCTAGCAGGCTGGTGAAAAAAGTCCGGCGAACCATCCCCCCGGCCCCCTTCCTTTCCGGGAAGGGGGAGTTCTGATCTGGGGGGCACCCCCAGAACCCCTGGCAAAGGGGCTTCGCCCCTCTGCACTCCCCCTTTTTCATCACCCTGCTAGTCTATTCTAAGGCCGCCGCCGGGCAGGGGCCATGCTAGACTGGGATGGTGAGAACCCAAAGGTAGGAATGCCCGTGGACGCGCCCAAGCTTATCTTTGCCCTGACCGCCGACTTCAATTTCGGCGCCAAGATCTCCGAGGCAGCCAAGGCGCTGGGGGCCCGCAGCACGGCGGTCCGCAGCCTGGAGGACCTGCCTGCCAGGCTGGGCGTGGCTACTCCTGATCTGGTGGTAGTGGACCTCCAGCTCGATCGCCTCGACCCCGCCGTCGTGGTCCAGCAGGTGCAAGGGGGCGCTGGAGGGGCGCCGGTCATCGCCTTCGGACGCCATACCGAGCCCGGGCCGCTGCGGGCGGCGCGCCAGGCCGGCTGCGCCGAGGTGCTGGTCCGCTCCGACTTCTTCCCCCGGCTCGCCGAGGTCCTCGGCAAGCATCTGGGCGCCGGCGGCTGAAACCTAGCGTCGGAGCTAGACACTTGCCCGCCGGACGTATACTGCCATATGAAGGCGAGAGCCTAGAGGGTGAGCCGTGAACTGGCACGAGCGCATAGTAGTAGATCCAGAAGTCATGGGCGGCAAGCCGGTTATCAAGGGTACGCGCGTCCCTGTGCAGGTGGTCGTCGGCTCCCTGGCTGGCGGCTCGACCGTTGACGCGGTCTGCGACGCCTACAGCATCACCGCCGACGATGTGCGGGCCGCGCTAGCATACGCTGCCGAGATGCTGGGCCAGGAACGGCTCTATGCTCTTCCTGGTGGATGAGAACCTGCCTAGCGATGTGGCCCAGCTTCTGCGGGGTAGCGGCCATGACGTCCTGGATCTGGCGCGCAGTCCTCACCGCGGTTCCACGGACAGACAGGTGTGGGAGCTGGCGAGCCGCCAGCGGCGCATCGTTGTCACGCGAGACCTGGACTTCCCGTTGGCGAGACTGCCTCAACCGCCGGGTGTAGTGCTTGTGCGCGTGCCGGACACCTTTACCAGATCGCAGATCGCCGGAGTCATGGCCCGGTTCATGGCCAGTCCCGGTTTTCACGAGCTAGTGGGCCGGGTCACTGTCGGGGCGCCTGGTCGCATCCGGGCGCGCAGTCTGCCATGACCACCGCCGTCGCGGCGCCGGGCCGCTTCGAACTGGTGTCGGACTTCCGGCCCACGGGCGACCAGCCCCAGGCCATCGCCCGGCTGGCCGACGGCGTCAGCCTGGGCTTCAAGTCCCAGACCCTCCTGGGCGTCACCGGCTCCGGCAAGACCTTCACCATGGCCAACATCATCCAGTCGGTGCAGCGCCCCACCCTGGTGCTGGCCCCCAACCGCACCCTGGCCGCCCAGCTCTTCACCGAGTTCAAGGAGTTCTTCCCCCACAACGCCGTCGAGTACTTCGTCTCCTACTATGACTACTACCAGCCCGAGGCCTACATCCCGCAGCGCGACATCTACATCGAGAAGGATGCCTCGATCAACGACCGCCTGGATCGCCTGCGCCTGTCGGCCACCTCGAGCGTGATGTCGCGGCCCGACGTCGTCGTCGTGGCCAGCGTCTCCTGCCTCTACGGCCTGGGCTCGCCCGAGGACTACCGCGGGCTGGTCATCCATCTCCAGCGCGGACAGACCCTGGACCGCGACGCGCTGGTGTCCCTCCTGATCCAGACCCAGTATCGGCGCAACGACTTCGCCTTCGAGCGCGGCCAGTTCCGGGTGCGCGGCGACGTGCTGGAGCTGCGGCCGGCCTACGGGGAGAACGCCCTCAGGCTGGAGTTCTTCGGCGACGAGCTGGAGGGGCTGGCCGAGGTCGATCCGGTCTCCGGCGAGGTCCTGGCGCGCTTCGAGCGATTCGCCCTCTACCCCGCCAAGCACTTCGTCTCGCGCGAGGGCGTGCTGGAGCGGGCCCTCACGACCATCGCCACCGAGCTGGAACAGCGCCTGAACGAGCTGCGCCGCGCGGGCAAGGAGCTGGAGGCCCAGAGGCTCGAAAGCCGCACCCGCTACGACCTGGAGATGCTGGAGGAGGTCGGGCA
>JACQGV010000161.1 GCA_016199375.1 Chloroflexota bacterium
GCCAGGTCGTGGGCGATGAAGAGGTAGGTGAGGTGGAACTGCTCCTGCAGCGCCTCCAGCAGGTTGATGATCTGGGCCTGGATGGAGACGTCGAGAGCGGAGACTGGCTCGTCGCAGACGATGAAGCTGGGTTTCACCGCCAGGGCGCGGGCGACGCCGATGCGCTGCCGCTGGCCCCCGCTGAACTCGTGAGGATAGCGGTCGGCCATGTAGGGGTTGAGCCCCACCGTTTGCAGGAGCTCCGCCGTCTGCTCCTTCAGCTCCCGGCCCTTGGCCAGGCCGTGGACCTTCAGGGGCTCCTCGACGATGGCGCCCGCCGTCATGCGAGGATTCAGGGAGCCGTAGGGGTCCTGAAAGATGATCTGCATGCGCCGGCGCATGCGGCGCATCGCCCCGCCGGAGTGGGTGGTAAGATCTGTACCTTCAAACAGCACATGGCCTGAGGTGGGCTTATAGAGCTGCAGAATGCAGCGCCCCGTGGTGGTCTTGCCGCAGCCGCTCTCACCCACCAGCCCCAGGGTCTCGCCCTCCTTCACCGCGAAGGAGACTCCGTCCACGGCCTTGATGTCGGCCACCTTGCGCTGGACGAAGATGCCCTTGGTCACCGGGAAATACATCTTCAGGCCCTGGACGTCCACCAGGAACTTGCCGTTGGACTGGGCGCTGTCAGCCATGAACCACCTCTCCCACCTTCTTGGCCACCCGCACATCAACCCAACAGGCGGCGTTATGGCCGGGCGCTACTGGCACCAGAGGAGGCTCCTCCACGGCGCAGCGCTCAATTGCATAAGGGCAACGGGGCCGGAAGGAGCAGCCCTGAGGCAGTGAGATCAGATCGGGCGGCAGCCCCTCGATGGGCGCCAGCTTGGTCTTGCGGGGCTGATCGAGGCGGGGGACCGAGGCCAGCAGCCCCAGGGTATAGGGGTGCCGTGGGTTGGCATATAGCTCGTCCGCCTTGGCGGACTCGATGATCTTGCCCGCATACATTACGTTGACTTTGTCGGCGTAGCGGGCCACCACCCCCAGGTTATGGGTGATGATGATCACCGAGGTGCCGGTATCCCGGGAAAGGCGCTGGATGAGCTCCAGTATCTGGGCCTGGATGGTGACATCCAGGGCCGTGGTGGGCTCGTCGGCGATGAGGAGCTTGGGATTGCAGGAGAGGGCCATGGCGATCATGACCCGCTGGCGCATGCCGCCGCTAAACTGGTGGGGATAGTCTTTCAACCGGCGCGCAGGGTCGGGGATGCCGACCATGCCAAGCAGCTCCGCCGAGCGGTCCAGCGCTTGCTGGTGGTTCATCTTCAGGTGCAGCTCCAGGGCCTCAGAGATCTGCCGGCCAATGGTTAGCACGGGGTTCAGGGAGGTCATCGGCTCCTGAAAGATCATGGCGATCTCGTGGCCCCGCACCTGCCGGATCTCCTCATCGCTGAGCTGGAGCAGGTCGCGACCCTGGAAGACCACCTCGCCCCCGATAATCTTGCCGGGCGGGTTAGCGATCAGGCGCAGGATGGAGAGGGCGCTGACGCTCTTCCCGCACCCGCTCTCCCCCACCAGCCCCATGGTCTCTCCCAGGGCCAGGTCGTAGCTGATCCCCTCCACCGCTTTCACCACCCCCTCGTGGGTGAAGAAGTGGGTGCGCAAGCCCTTCACCTGTAGCAGTGGTTCTGGCACGGCCGCCCCTCTCCTGTGCGCTGCGGGCTCACGTCCCTCGGAGGCGAGGGTCGAGGACGTCCCGGAGCGCGTCTCCCAACATATTAAACCCAAACACTATCAGGCTGATAGCCACCCCTGGAAAGATGGCGATCCACGGAGCAGTCAGCATATAACGCCGGCCCTCCAGGCTCAACATGGAGCCCCACGCGGGCGCCGGCTGAGGGATGCCGTACCCTAAAAAGCTCAAGGATGACTCCGCCAGGATCGCCGTCCCCAGTCCCAGGGTGGCAATGATGATAATGGGTGCGCTGATATTCGGCAAGATGTGGACAAGGATGATGCGTCCGTGGCCCGCCCCCAGCGCCCGGGCCGCGTCCACATACTGGCTCTCCTTCACGGAAAGCGCCGCCCCCCGGATGACGCGCGAGCTGCCGGCGGTGGTCAGAATCCCCAGCACTACGGCCACATTGAGCATGCCCGGTCCCACGATCCCCATGATGGACATGACGATGATGAGCCAGGGGAAGCTCATCACCGCGTCCACGGCCCGCTGGAGGAGCAGGTCCAGCTTGCCGCCGAAATAGCCGCTCAGCATGCCGATGGCGGTGGCGGCGCTGGCGCCGATGCCCACCGCCACGAAGCCTACAAAGAGAGAAATCCGCGAGCCGTGCACGATGCGGCTGAACAGGTCGCGTCCGAACTGGTCGGTGCCAAACCAGAACTGGGCGCCGGGCGGGTGAACGGAGGACTGGGGGTGCATGGCATTGGCGGGGTAGGGGGCGATGAGGGGAGCGAAGATGGCCACCACGATCATCGCCAGCACAATGGCTCCGCCGAAGACGCCCAGGGGCTTCTCCCTAAGCAGCCGCCACAGGACGTTGATGGTCCAGTGCCGGGCGCGCCCACGCAGGGGGGCCTGCCCCAGCAGCGCCACCGCGCCGGCGGGGCGCTCCTGTGCCCCTGACGCCCTCATCTGAATCTGATCCTGGGGTCAAGGTAGGCGTAGGTCACGTCCACCAGGAAGTTCACCCAGACGATGACTGCCGCCAGGAACAGGTTCACGCCCTGCACCACCGGGTAGTCCCGGGTCTGAATGGCGCGATACATGAACTTGCCGATGCCCGGCAGATTGAAGATCTGCTCAAAGATCACCGAGCCTCCGGCGATGACGGCAATCTGCACGCCCAGGATGCTAATCACGGGGATCAGGGCGTTCTTCAGGGCATGGCGGTAGACCACTCCCCGCTCGCGCAGGCCCTTGGACCAGGCGGTGCGAATGTAGTCCTGGCGCAGCACCTCCAGCATCATGGAGCGGGTCATGCGCATAACCACCGCGGCGAGGCCCAGGCCCAGCAGGAACCCGGGGATGAGGAACTGCTGCACATTGCGCCAGGGGTTATCGGCGAAGCCGGTATAGCGGATGGGTGGGATCCAACCAAACCAGATCGCCGGGAGCACTATAACGAGGGTGCCCAACCAAAAGCCCGGCACCGCTAACCCCAGGATGGCGAGGCTGCGGGACACATAGTCCGTCCAGGTGTCCTGGCGGATGGCGGAAACGACCCCGATGGGGACGGCGATGAGGAGGGAGAAAAACATGGCGACGGCCCCCAGCTCCGCCGTGACGGGCAGTCGCTGGAGGATCTCCTTGACGATGGGCTGGCGGCTCCATAGAGAGGTGCCCAGGTCGCCTCTCAACACGTCGGAGATCCAGGTCCCATACTGGACGTAGACTGGCCGGTCCAGCCCTAGTTTGGCCCGGTAGGCCTGCACGTCCTGCTCGCCCAGGGAGGCGTTCTCCAGGAGCATCATGACGGTGTCGCCGGGTATGAGACGCACTAGAAAAAACACCAGCAGGGAGATCAGAAAGATAGTGGGTATCATCAGCAGGAGGCGCCGGGCGACGTACTGGCGCATGCGTAGGCTGCCTCTCCCATGAGCTGGGGCGGCAGGTGCCGCCCCAGCTCACGGGTACGGTAACTTCTACTTGTCGAGCCAGACTTGCTGGAACCGGGTCGCGCCGAAGGCGCCGCCGTCGTTGGTGGAGGTCAGGTTCTTGGCGTAGTTGTAGATGGCGCCGCTGCCCTGGGGTATGGCCTGGTAGATCATGGGCAGCAGCTCCCAGATGCGCAGCTCAGCGTCCTGCACCAGCTTCTTCCGCTCTTCCACATCCACCGCGCGGCGTTGCGCTTCGATGAGCTGATCGAGCTTGGGGTCACTGAGCCTCCAGTACTGGCGCGAGCCCTTGGTGTGGTAGTTGTTGAAAAGCACGCTGTCGGGGTCCACGATGGCGCCCGCCGCCAGGGTCGTGATCTCAGCCAGGAACTGCCTGCCCTGCTCCTGGGACTTGAAGGGTCCCCAGTCGAGCTGCTTGATGCTCATCTCGACGTTCAGCACGTCCTTCCACTGACGCTGCATGATCAGGGCGGGGTTGATGTGGTGATCGGGGTACAGGGGCGTGGTGACAGCCTCGAACTTGAAGCCGTTGGGGTAGCCGGCCTCCGCCAGCAGGCGCTTGGCCTCGGCCCGATCCTGGTCCTTGGGCTGGCGATAGCCCGGCCAGTTGGCCAGCTGATCCCCAGTCTGGCCCCAGAGCGGGTTCCGGCCCAGGGGGGAGCGCAGGACGCCCTGCCCCTGCATGTAGGTGTCAATCATCTCCTTGCGGTCCAGGGCCAGGTGCAGCGCCCGGCGGACGCGGATGTCGCTGAAGGGCGCCTTGGTAACGTCCATGCCCATCCCCGCCACCGAGAAGCTCTCGCTCAGGGGCAGCAACGTCACGTTGGGGATGCCCCGGATGCCGGGCACATCGGCGGCGGAGAAGCCGATCAAGATGTCGTACTGGCCGGTGCGGAAGGCCGCCACCCGGGTCTGGGCGTCCTCGACGATGTCGTACTGGATGGCATCCAGGTAGGGAAGCTGGGCGCCGCTGGCGTCCTTGCCGAAGTAGTTGGGGTTGCGCTTGAACATCCCGCCCTGCTCCAGGCGGAAGCTCTCCAGCACGAAGGGGCCCATGCCGACCGCTATCTCGGGCCGCTTCAGGTCGCCCTGCTTCTCCACCACCTCGCGGGGGACGATGGCCGATTGCTGGGCGGCCAGGTTGCTAATCAGCGGGGCAAAGGGCTCCTTGAGCTTCATGACAACTGTGTACTTGTCGGGGGTGTCGATGCTCTCCACCGTGGCGAACCAGGAGGCGCGCACGAACTCCGGCTTGGCCGTGGCGATACGCTGGATGCTGTACTTCACGTCCTCGGAGGTAACTTCGCGGCCGTTGACCGGCTCCTTGCTCTGCATCTTGACGCCCTGGTTCAGCTTGAACTCCCAGGTCTTGTCGTCGAGGGCGCGCCAGGAAGTCGCCAGGTCCGGGAGCGACTTGTGGGTGGTCTGCTCTTCCTTGAGCAGCCCGTTGCTGACCAGGCGCCAGACGTCGAAGGCGACCCACTCCGTGGACGTGTGCGGGTCGGCTATCTGGGTGACCGTGGTATAGGCGACCCGCAGAGTGCCACCGCGCTTGGGTCCCGCGGGCGCTTTGGTTGCCGCTGGAGCCGTGGTCGCGGCTGCCGCCGGCGCTTTGGTCGGTGTGGCCGCAGGGGCGGCGGCGCCCCCGCAGGCGGCGGCTAGCAGGCCGCTGGCCGCTCCCACGCTGAAGACCTGGATCGCTAGCTTGAACGAGCTGCCCATATCCACCTCCTTGGCAAGGCCCTAGACCCGACAGGTGCCTATAGACCCCGGACCCGAAGATTCACCAATTGTAGCTGCTGCCGGGGCCGCGTCAAGTTCAAAAGGGGGCATCCGGCTCCGGGTGCCTCCTTTTGTTCGAACTTCGTCAAGCGCTCAATCGCGCGGGCTCAGGAGCGCCACCGTGCAGTGGACGCCACCGCCCGCCGAGCCGCCCTGGTTGTGGGCCATGGAGAGGGTGGGGTTCTTAACCTGGCGCGGCCCAGCCTTGCCCTGCATCTGCCGGAAGCACTCGTAGATCTGGATAAGCCCGGTGGCGCCGATGGGGTGGCCGTTGCACTTCAGGCCGCCATCGGTGTTCACGGGCACCTGGCCCTCCAGGTCATAGAAGCCGCCCAGCACCAGCTCCCCTCCCCTGCCCCGGGGCGCGAGCCCCACGTCCTCGAGGCTGATGAGCTCCACGATGGTGAAGGCGTCGTGGACCTCGGCGTGACAGATGTCCTTCATGGGGTCCTTGACGCCGGCCATCCCATAGGCGACCCTGGACGCGAGGATGTTCTCCTCCCAGTGGACGAAGTCCCCCTGCTGCTGGAGCTGAGCCTGGGAGCCGCCGGTGCTGGCGCCGAGGCCCTTCAGCACCACATAGTTGTCGGTTATGTGCTTGGCGATCTCGGGGCGGGTGATGATGGCGGCGGCGGCCCCGTCAGCCACCCCACAGCAGTCCAGCAGCCCCAGGGGGTAGGCCATCATGGGGGCGTTTAGATACTGCTCGAAGGTGATGTCCTTGCGGTACTGGGCCTGGGGAGTCAGCGAGCCATTGTGATGGTTTTTGATCGCGATCCGCCCCAGGATGCGCTTCAGCTCTTCCATGGTCATGCCGTAGTGGTGGGCGTAGCGCATCGCCGCGACCGCACCCACCGGCGCCGGCGGCGGGCTGGGGATCCCGATGTTGGTGCCGATACCGCCGTGGTCCTGCTGGCCGGTGGCCCCCGAGTCCTTCTGCTTGTCCACGCCGGCGGCGATGACCATGTCGTACATTCCCGAGGCGACAAAGGCGCAGGCGGTGCGGAAGGTGTCGCCGCCGGTGGCGCAGGCGTTCTCGATGCGGGTAGTGGGGATCCAGTCGAACTTCAGGGCGCGGTTGAGCAGCAGGCCCGAGACCAGGGACAGGTAGCAGCCGAGGAAGCCGGCCTGGATGTCCCGGCGGTCAATGCCGGCATCCTTGATCGCCTCCTCGCAGGCGTCCACCAGCAGGTCTTCCATACTGTTGTTCCAGAGCTCGCCGGCCTCGGTGCGCCCCATCCCTATGATGGCCACCTTGTCCTTCATGCTCTCCATGGCCCCTCCTATCCTGCCAACCCTCAAAGATCAGGGTACTCTGTCCGGCCATCATAACCCTGAGCGACAGCAAACTCAAGCCGGTGGGCGGAGACACTGGCCCTCAGATTATGGCGCCAGCGTCGCGCAGCGCCTCCAGCTCCTCCCAGGTGTACCCGGCGAGCTCCCGCAGCACCTCCTCCGTGTGCTGCCCCAGCTCCGGGGCGCCCAGGCGTACCCGCGCCTCCCCGTTCTCCCAGTGCACCGGTTGGCCAACGTACTCCACGGGGCCCACCACCGGGTGGTCGAAGGGCTGCAGGTAGCCGTTCTCTCGCAACTGGGGGTCCGCCGCCACCTCATCGTAGGTGCGGACCACCTCCCACACCAGGTCTCGCCCGCGGAACAGCTCGCTCCACTCCTGGGCCGACCGGGTGACAAAGAGCTTGTCCAGGATAGCAATGAGCTCCGGGGCCGAGCCCTCGCGGGTGGCGTGGTCCTGGAACCGCGGCTCCTTCTCCAGGGCCTGAAGGCCCAGGGTGTCGCAGAAGGTGTGCCAGTAGGGGTCGCTCTGCACCATCGCCAGGATGAACCAGCGCTCGTCCCTGGTGCGATAGAAGTTCCAGAGGGGGTTCAGCACCTCCGAGCGGTCGCGCTTGGGGAGGATGGTCCTGGTGAAGAGGTAGCTCTGTAGGGGCAGGTTGCCCAGGAAGGCCTGGCAGCCCAAGAGCGAGGAGTCCAGGAACTGACCTTCCCCGGTGCGCTCGCGCATCCACAGGGCGACCATGATGCCATAGGCCAGGCAGGTGGCGCCGTACTGGTCGGCCATGCCGGCGCCGATGGGCCCCGGCGGCCCGTTGCCGCTGACGGAGAGCAGCCCGCCGCGGGCCTGGGCAGCGATATCGAAGGCCGGCCGCTCGCGGTCCGGGCCCGCCAGGCCGAAACCGGTGGCAAGGGCGTAGATCAAGCGGGGGTTCAGCTCCCGCAGGCGGCTGTAGTCCAGCCCCAGCTGGGCCAGCGTTGCGGGCCGGTAGTTGGAGACGAATACGTCGGAGCGGGGCACCAGTCTATAGAGGGCCTCGCGCCCGCGGGCGGTGCGCAGGTCCAGGGCGAGGCTCTTTTTGTTGCGGTTGTTGGCCTCGAAGTAGATGCACAGGGGAAAGTTGATCCCTGACGTCAGGCTCCTCAGGTAGCGCCCGGGGTCGCCGCTGCGCGGCTCTTCAATCTTGATGACCTCGGCCCCCAGGTCCCCAAGCATCATTGTGGCCACGGGGCCCTGCTGCCAGA
>JACQGV010000168.1 GCA_016199375.1 Chloroflexota bacterium
ACGGTGCCCTCGGTCATGATGTCGCCCAGCTTGGGCATCAGGATGGGGGTAGGCATGAGCCTATTTACCTCGTCCCAGACGACAGCTTTCTTTTCAGCACACTCCAACAGTTGAGATATTCTGTGAACCCGCGCTCTTCGTGTGAGTACTGATTAGTAGCAACGAGTGTGAGATCGGGCTTACCGAGGCCTCTTGTCTCCCAGCACTTCTCCTGATCTGTAACCCAGAGGTACATGTCCCAGCGGAGGCGAGTCCCGTGAATCACAGTAAGTCTTCTCTCAAGCTCTCCCGGACTGATGAGGATATACTGCGGAACACCCTTAATGGGCAGCACTACGAATGCCCAGAAATCTGCTTTACTGTTTTGAATCTTCCTTCTCTCTAGATGCCACCAGCCACAGCCCTTTAGGTTATTTCGTAGTCCTTCGTCGAGTTCCTTGGGTTCGTAACCGCGAGAAGACTTCACCTGTAAAGATATTGTTCGCTTGTTTTGAGTATCTGTAACCAACAAGTCGACGCCTAAGTCGGCGACCGGCACCCAAACATTTCCCCCCTGAATTTCCTCTTTGATTTTGGATGCTACCAGAAACTCCCCTGCGTGAATTGTGAAGAGAGTCTTCACCCCATAATCCCCTTCACGGTGTCCACCACCTTCTGGGGCGTGGGCATGTAGGCCTGCTCCAGGGCGCGGCTGAAGGGCACCGGGGTGTGGGGGGCGTTGACGCGCTTGACCGGCGCCGCCAGGAAGTCGAAGGCCTCGTCGGCGACCAGCGCCGCGATGTCCGTCGCCAGGGAGCAGCGCGGGGTGTCCTCGTCCACCACCACCAGCCGCTGGGTCTTCCTCACCGAGGTCAGGACCGCCTCGTCGTCCATAGGCGAGAGGCTCAGCAGGTCCACCACCTCGGCGTCCACGCCGTCCTTGGCCAGCGCCGCCGCGGCGTCCAGGCACACCGTCGTCATCAGCGAGATGCCCACCAGGGTCACGTCCTTGCCCGGCTTCAGGATGCGCGCCTTGCCGATGGGCCAGGTGTAGGGCTCCTCGGGCACGGGGCCGCGGCGGCCCAGCAGCCGCTTGTGGTCGCAGACGATGACGGGGTCGTCGTCGCGGATGGCGCTGATGAGCAGCCCCTTGGCGGTGTAGGCGTCCGAGGGCGCCACCACCTTCAGGCCGGGCAGGTGGGTCAGCATGGAGTACAGGGTCTCCGAGTGCTGGGCCGCCGAGCCCACGCCGGCGCCGATGCGGGTCATGATGGTGAGGGGCATCTTGCTCTTGCCGCCGAACATGTAGCGCATCTTGGCGGCGTTGTTCATGATCTGGTCCAGGCAGCAGCCCATGAAGTCTATGAACATCAGGTCGGCCACGGGGCGCATCCCGGTGGCGGCCGCCCCCACGGCGGCGCCGATGAAGCCGGCCTCGCTGATGGGGGTGTCGCGCACCCGCTCGGCCCCGAACTCCTGGATGAGCCCCTTGGTGGAGCCGAAGGGCCCGCCCCAGGCGTCGGTGAACCCCTGGGCCTGGCGGCCGGCGGCGCCGGCGATGTCCTCGCCCATGATGATGACGTTGGGGTCGCGGCGCATCTCCTCGCGCAGCGCCTCGCGCTCGGCCTCTCCGTAGGTGATCTGGCGGGTGGCTGCTGTGGTGGTCATGGCAGGCTCCTCGATTCTCTCGCTAGAAGCAGGAAGGGGCTGCTTTGCCCGGCCTCCGCTTTGTGCTGGGCTCGTGGTTCCCTTCGGCTTCGCTCAGGGTAAACTCTCGGCTCACCACGAGCGGTAGATACATCCGTTCGCCCTGAGCCTGTCGAAGGGCACCTTCCTACACCTTGATGCGCGGATAGCTCACGTAGACATCGGTCACTAGGTCGTCCAGGGAGGGCGGCGGGCTGTCCTCGGCAAAGCGGACCGCCTCGTCCATCAGGGCCTGGGCCCGCTGCTCCTCCGCCTCCATCTCCGCTTGCGTCAGCCACTCGCTGGCGAGGGCCCGCTTCTTGAAGGAGGCGATGGCGTCCCGCGCCCGGTAGCTCTCCTCCTCCTCCTTGGTGCGGTAGCGGTGGGGGTCGTCGGCGAGGAAGTGGCCGAAGTAGCGGTAGGTCTTGCACTCCAGCAGCGTCGGCCCCTCGCCCCGGCGCGCCCGCTCCACCGCCTGCCCCGCCTTCTCATACACGTCCAGCACGTCCATGCCGTCGGCGATGAGGCCCGGGATGTCGTAGGCGACCGCGCGCCGGGCGATGTCCCTGACGGCGGTGGAGTACTCCACCGGTGTGCTCTCGGCGTAGAGGTTGTTCTCGCAGACGTAGATCACGGGCAGCTTCCAGATGGCGGCGAGGTTCAGGGACTCGTGGAAGGTGCCCTGGTTGGAGGCGCCGTCGCCGAAGAAGGAGACCGATACCTGGCCCTGGCCGCGCAGCTTGGCGGTGAGGCCGGCGCCGGTGGCCAGGGGCAGGTTGGAGCCCACCACCCCGTTGGCGCCCAGCATCCCCTTGGAGACATCGGCGATGTGCATGGAGCCGCCCTTGCCTCGGCAGGCGCCGGTGGCGCGCCCGTACAGCTCCGCCATCATCCCTTTTACGTCCACGCCCTTGGCGATGCAGTGGCCGTGCCCCCGGTGGGTGCTGGCCACGAAGTCCCGCTCCGTCAGGTGGGCGCAGACGCCGGTGGGCACCGCCTCCTCGCCGATGGAGGAGTGGCCGCCGCCTATCGGCTTGCCGGCGTTCACCTCCTGCATGTGCTTTTCTTCGAAGGCGCGGATGGTCACCATGGTGCGGAAGAGCCAGCGGAGGGTGGCGCGGTCGGGGGCTGTCATGGGGCACCTCCTGAACTGCGAAAGGCGGGGCCGAAAACAGCGCTATGCTAGCTGTTGAGCGCGTGGGTTGTCAAACGCAGCCTGAGCGCGCCCTGAGCTCGTTCAGAAACATGTGGGACAGTGGCAGGGGACGCAAAAGGGCCATCACTACAGGGTGAGACAGGCCAGAGGAGGCCCCACCAGGTCCTGGACGGCACTGGAGCACCTTACACAGCACCACCCGGAACTGGCCCCACTGTCTCATATGTGCTGAACGAGTAGGTAGTGGGTCAATTGACCCACTACCAACGAGTACACTTCCTTGACAAGAACCGCGCGACATACCTATGCTTTGTGGGTTAGTGGGGCGACTAGCTCAGCTGGCTAGAGCGTCTGTCTTACACACAGAAGGTCGGTGGTTCGATCCCACCGTCGCCCATGACCGTGGCGGACGGCCGCGCGGCCCGACCCCCGAGCCTGGACCTGTTGGGGTTATTGTTTCAGGCGCGGCCTGGACCGCGCCGGCGTGCCAGCGAATGGGAGTGGGTGAGCTATGAGCGATCAGGCCCGGGCGGTGGCGGAGCGGGTGCTCGAGAACATGTCCAGGGTCATGGTGGGCAAGCGCGAGGCCCTGGAGTTGGCCATCGTCACCCTCCTCTCCCAAGGCCATGCCCTGATCGAGGACGTGCCCGGTGTGGGCAAAACGATGCTGGCCAAGAGCCTGGCCAAGTCCACGGCCTGCAGCTTCAAGCGCATCCAGTTCACCCCGGACCTGCTGCCGTCGGATATAACCGGCGTCTCGGTCTACAACCAGAGGAACGGGGATTTCGAGTACCGCCCGGGGCCCATCGCCGCCCAGGTCATCCTGGCCGATGAGATCAACCGCGCCACCCCCAAGACCCAGTCCGCCCTGCTGGAGGCCATGGAGGAGCACCAGGTGACCGTGGACGGCGTCACCTACCCGATGCCGCGCCCTTTCATGGTCATGGCCACCCAGAACCCCATCGAGTACGAAGGTACGTTCCCCCTCCCGGAGGCGCAACTGGACCGCTTCATGGTACGGATCCGGCTGGGATACCCCAGTATGCCCGACGAGATCACGGTCATGGAGCGCCAGGAGCACGGCCACCCTATTGATACCCTGGGACCGGTGGTGGAGCCCCGGGACCTGGTGGAGGCCCAGGAGGGGGTGCGGAACATCTACGTGGACCCCCTGGTCAAGCAGTACATCGTCTCCCTGGTGGACGCCTCCCGCAAGCACGAGGCGGTCTATCTGGGCGCCTCGCCACGGGGCTCCCTGGCGCTCTTCCGCACCTGCCAGGCCCGCGCCCTCCTCCAGGGAAGGGACTATGTTCTCCCCGACGATGTAAAGGTGCTGGCCGAGGCTACCCTGGGCCACCGCCTCATCGTCAAGCCCTCGGCCCGCATGCGGGAGGTGACCGGCAGCAGCGTAGTCCAGGAGATCGTGGCCAGCCAGCCGGTGCCCGGCGCCCGCAGCCCGGCGGCTCGGCTCGGAGAGCGCCCGGCCGGGGCGCAGACTTAGCGGCCCGCGACCCAGGGACGCGGGCCTCAGGGTGAAGGCATGCGCTGGACGGCAGCCCTCATCATCCTTGTAGCCGTCGCCCTCTACGGCATGGCTACGGGCTACGGCCTGCTCTTCCGCCTGGCCTACGTCCTCGGCGGGGTGCTCCTGGTAAGCTGGGTCTGGTCCCGCTTCTCCCTCCGCGGGGTGGAGGTGGAGCTGGCCCAGGCCACCAGGGAGACGGAGGTGGGCGGCTGGGCCGAGGAACGGCTCCGGGTGCGCAATACGTCACCCCTGCCCAAGACCTGGGTGGAGGTGCAGGACCAGACGGACCTGCCTGGGCACCGGGGTGGCAAGGTGGTGGGGCTGCCCCAGCGCGACTTCCGGGCCTGGAAGCTGCGGACCCAGTGCCTGCAGCGGGGCAAGTTCACCCTGGGCCCCTTCACCGTGGCCAGCGGCGATCCCTTCGGCCTCTTCCGCTACTCCCGCACCCTGGGGCCGCGCCATCCTCTCCTGGTGTACCCCAAGACGGTGCCTCTGCCCCACTTCGAGCTCCCCCCCGGTGAGCTGGCGGGCGAGGCGCGCCTGCGGCGGCGCGCTCCCCAGGTGACCCCCAACGCCGTCACGGTCCGGGAATACATCCAGGGTGACTCCTTCAACCGCGTGCACTGGCTCACCACCGCGCGGATGGGCCAGCTTATGGTAAAGGAGTTCGAGCTCGATCCCGCCAGCAACGTGTGGATCGTCCTTGACCTCCAGCAGGATGTCCATGCCGGGGACCCGCCGGAGAATACCGAGGAGTATGCCGTCACCCTGGCCGCTTCCCTGGCCCGCAAGTACCTGGACCTGAACCGGGGCGTGGGCTTCATCGCCTACGGGGCCGAGGCCCACGTCCTGAAGCCGGAGCGGGGCGCGGGCCAGCTCCAGCAGGTCCTCCAGGCCCTGGCCGAGGCGAAGGCCCAGGGCACGCTGCCCCTGTCCACCGTCCTCACCCAGGAGGGCCAGTCCTTTGGGATGCACTCCGCCATCATAGTGATCACGGCCTCAACCTATAGCGACTGGGGACGCCTCCTGGGCGGGCTGGCCCGCAGGGGCGTGCGGACGGCGGCGGTGCTCTTGGACGTGAGCAGCTTCGGACGCCGGGACATCGCCGTCCCTGCCATAACGGCGCAGCTCCTAGGCGCGGGCGTGGTCACTTACGTTGTCCGCCAGGGCGACAAGCTCAGCGATTCCCTGCAACCCGCAGGCTTCTCAGGAACAGCCCCGACTTCCCCTGAACCTGTCGAGGCCCGAGCATGAGCCAGACCGCGCTCCCCTGGCAGTACGCGCCAGCAGCGCGGCCCGCAGCGGCGCCCAGCGTCCGGCAGCGGGCCGCCGCGAGGCTCTCTCCCAAAGAGGGCTGGCTCACCGTCTTGCTGGTGGTCTTCACCCTGCTAGTGGTGGTCTGGTCAGTGCAGCGGGCCCACTGGGTCAAGGAGCTGCCCCCCCTCAGTTGGGTGGTCCTAGCCAGCACCGCTGTGGGCCTCCTCGGAGCCAAGGTGCGCTGGCCCGGAGCTCTGGTCCACCTCCTGGCGTCCCTGGTGGGCCTGATTTTCGTACTCTGGCTGATGACAGGCGTGGTGCCAGGCGCGAGCTGGGAGGAGCACCTGGTTGAGCTGGGCTCGCGGCTGCTGGCCTGGTTCTTCGCCGCCACGCGGGGAGGCATCAGCAACGACAGCGTCCCCTTCGGCTTCTTCCTCTCCGCCCTGGCCTGGGTCATAAGCTATTGGACCATCTGGTTTGCGCTGCGCAGCCGACGGGCGTGGTTGGCCCTGGGCCCCAGCTCGGTGGCCGTCCTGGTCAATCTCAGCCACTTTCCCGGCTCCGCCGCCCCCCTCTTCGCCCTCTACCTCGGCCTGGCCCTGCTGGTGGTGGTGCGGATGAACGCCCGGCGCCAGGAGGACACCTGGGCTACCTCCCGCACCGACTATAGCGAGGGACACTCCTTCAACCTGTTCCAGGAGGCAGCCTGGGCCACCGCCATCCTGGTCCTGGTGGCCTGGCAGCTCCCCCTGCCGCACTCGACGCCCGGGGTGAGGACAGTCTGGCGCGAGGTTACTGCCCCCTGGACCGGCGCCGAGACGAAGTTCGGACGCCTCTTCTCCAGCCTGCGCTCCGGCAAGAACATGCCCCTGCACACCTTCGACACCGCGCTGCCCTTCCGCGGCCAGGTGAACCTGGGGCAAAACGTGGTCATGACAGTAGCCGCCGAGCTCCCCGACTACTGGCGGGCGCGCAGCTACGATATCTACACCAGCAAGGGCTGGCTCTCCAGCGAGCTCGTCACCCGGCCCCTGGAGATGTCCTCCGAGGAGCCCCGGGTGGAGGAGTATCAGCTCCAGCGGCCCGCCAGCTTCACCTTCGAGCCTCTGCAGCCTACGGGCGTCATCCTCACCGCGGGACATCCCCTGGAGGTCTCGCTGCCTGTCCGCGCCGAGCGCGCCCGCGAGTTTTCCTACACTCTGGACCTGCAGGAGCCAGGCAGGAACCGGGACCTGCCCGGAGACTTGCAGACCGCGGCGGACGGCCTGGGCCAGCGCCAGACTAGGAGCCGCCTGAGCAAGGACGATTTGGAGGGCAGCCTGCCCCGCGACACCCGCCTCCTCAGCTGGGCCGGGGATGCCTCTCGCTTTACCCAGCTTACCGTGGGCCGGGTCGAGCCCCACTTCGGCAACGTGCTGGCGGTGCGCGCGCCCCAACGCACCAAGGGCGCCTACAGTGTGACGGCGGCCATCTCCACCGCCGAGGCCAGCGATCTCCGCCGC
>JACQGV010000169.1 GCA_016199375.1 Chloroflexota bacterium
GCCCTCGGCAGGAGGCGCCTAGCGCACCAGCAGCGCCACCCCCGCCACCGACAGCGCCACGCCCAGGCCCAGCCGCCGCGTGACGGGCTCCTTCAGAAACACCAGGGCAAAGGCCACCAGGAACAGGGGCGATAGAGAGGTGAGCACCGCCGTCTTGGCGGCCCCCGCCAGCTTTATAGCCGTCAGAAAGAGGGCGCCCGAGACCCCGAAGTCCAGGATGCCCGTAGCCGCGGCCAGCAGCAGCGGGCGCGGGCCCAGCCGCCGCGGGTCCACGCGGCGGAGCTGGGGCAGGGCCAGCGCCGTCAGCAGCAGCGCAACGAAGGAGATGCGCAGAGCGTTGGCCACGATGACGTTCACGTCCTGCAGGGCGCTGCGCAGGATGATCAGCGAGGTGGCCCAGAACACCCCGGCCACCAGCACCAGGAGCAGGCCCCGCCGGTCGAGCCCCGCCAGGCCGCGCGGCAGCAGGCCCCGCTCCCGGGGCGAGGAGACCAGGTAGATGCCCCCTATCACCAGGATGACGCCCAGGTAAGTCTTGATGCTCCCCGTCTCGCCCAGGAAGACCGCCGCCAGGACGAAGGTGAAGACGGGCAGCACGCTGGTCGAGATCGGGAAGGCCTGGGAGGCATCCAGCCGCCGCAGGGCGATGAAATAGAGCGTGTCGCCGAACACGATGGCGACCAGCGCCGAGGACAGCAGGCCCACGATGACGCCGGCAGGGAGCGCGGCCAGCTCGCCCGTCAGCCCCAAGGCGCCCATCAGCAGCCACAGGAACGGCACCGCGAACAGACAGCGCAGGGCGTTCAGGGGCAGCCCGGTGAGGGAGCGTGTTACGGGCTTGATCAGGGTGCCGCTGACGGCCCAGAGGAACGCCGCCCCCAGGGCCGCCGCCTCACCCACGCCGCATGCTCAGTGCCATCAGGTGTGAAGCCACGGCCCGCATTCTATCATCCGACCGTCCTCGCCTTGACACCCCAGGGGCGGCCATCTATCATCGCGCCGTGAAAGCCGAGCCTCACCTGACTCTATCCCTGGACCTGGCCGCCCTGCGCCAACGGCTGCACACCCAATTCGTCGGCCGTCCCTTTCACTACTACCCTTCCCTGCCCAGCACCATGGACACGGCCCAGGAGGGCGCGCGGGCGGGCGCGCCCGAGGGAGCCGCCTACTTCGCCGAGGAGCAGACCGCGGGCCGGGGCCGCCTGGGCCGGCGCTGGGTGACCCCGCCAGGAAGCAGCCTGGCCCTCTCCGTCCTGCTGCGGCCGCCCCTGGAGCGGCTGCCGCGCCTCACCGTTGTCGGCGCGCTCGCCGTCGCGACGGCCATCGAGCAAGCTACGGCGCTGCGCCCGGCCATAAAGTGGCCCAACGACGTGCGCCTGGGCGGCCGCAAGGTGGCGGGCATCCTGGTGGACAGCTCCTTTCAGGCTGGCGGGGGCCAGGGTCCTTCGACTCCGCTCAGGACAGGCCCTGCGGGGGGCTCAGGGCAGGCTCCGGGCTACGCCATCGTGGGCATCGGCGTCAACGTCAACTTCGACCCCGACGCCGAGCCCGACATCGCGGCCGTCGCCACCAGCCTGGCGAAGGAGCTGGGGCGCCCGCTGGCGCGGGAGGAGGCCCTGGCGGCGCTCCTGGAGCAGCTGGAGCGCTGGTACCTGGCGCCCAAGGATGAGGCCCTGGCGGCCTGGCGGCAGCGGCTGGAGACGCTGGGGCAGCGGGTCGTGGTCCAGTGGCGCGACGTTTGGGAGGAGGGGCTGGCCGAGGCCACCGACGACGATGGCCGCCTCATCCTGCGGCGGGACGACGGCTCCACCGTCGCCCTGGCCGTGGGCGAGGTGAGCCTGCGGAGCGCGACATGATGCGCCTGAGGGGGTTGTTTCGAGGCCACTGTATCTGGCAGCAAACTTTTTTACGAAACAACTCCGAGATTCGTCGCGGCGGGCGCGTTCACTCACACGCCGATGGTAGCGGGAACCAGCATGAGGGGCAAGGGGCAAATGGCACTGAGTGAGGTGGGGTGCACAGCGGGAGGTCCGGGAGGAGGGCTGGCCGAGGCCACCGACGACGACGGGCGCCTGATCCTGCGGCGGGACGACGGCTCCACCGTCGTGCTAGCGGTGGGCGAGGTCAGCCTCAGGAGAGCGACGTGAATAGATCAAAGGCCATCAAGAATCCTACAATGACGGCTCTTGACTATACTTTCTGTAAGGAATACGACACGATGCTCCTGCGAAAGCAAGTCAGCATTGAACAGTCTTATGTTCGGGACCAATTATACGATGAGGGTCGCCTGAGCCCATACCGCCCCCTAACGAAGCTTGTGGCTGAGATGGAAGAACTGCTCCAAGCGGCTCGCGGCAAACACAAGAACAAGGGACATAGAGCGCTGACTGAAAACGTCGCCCATGAATTGGCAGACTGTATTTTCAGATTGATGCTTCTAGACATATCCTTGGGAGGAACTAACTACTATGAGCAACCATGGCCGGGCGCTTTAGTTGAGGGCATGAGCAACATAGATAAGAACCTGGATAAGCGATTGAGTGACATCATCTGGGCTTGGGAAAAGACAATCAGCGCACGCCAGAGAAGCAAATATGCCGAGGCGCGCCTAGGTGTGCCTGTCGTATTGAACTACTTCGGACGAGTCGCAGTTGCAAATGGAGTTGCTCTGACCAAACTTGTTTCAGAAGTCCATGAGCCGCATCGGTGGTCCAGGCGAACTGAGGACATGAGAAAACGTCTTGATGACATGGCGACAACTGTCGTCCAACGGGACAAGCGGTCGGCGCTCAACCCAGACTGGAAGTCGCTGATTCGTGCATCCGCAGAAATCCTCTTGCCGGTATTGAAACGGTATCTGGCGGCACATAATTGAGGATTCACCTTGAGTAAGGAGCGTGAAGCTGTGACCATACTCGACCAGTTTGACCTGAAGGGGCAGGTGGCCATCGTCACCGGCGGCGGCACCGGCCTGGGCCACGCCATGGCCCAGCACCTGGCGCGCGCCGGCGCCGACATCGTGCTGGCGGGCCGCCGCAAGGAGCCCATCGAGGCCGCGGCCAGGGAGCTGCAGGCCCTGGGCCGCCGCACCCGCGCCGTCGTGGCCGACGTGGCCAGGTCCGCCGACGTCAACCGCCTGGTCCAGGAGGCCACGAGCACCTTCGGCAAGGTGGACATCCTGGTCAACAACGCCGGCGGGGGGCCTGGCACCAACAAGCAGATGTGGGAGATCACCGACGAGGAGTGGCACCAGTGGATTGACGTGAACCTGACGGGCACCTTCTACTGCACCCGCGCCGTCATCAAGCAGATGGCCGAGCGCCGCCGCGGCAAGATCATCAACATCGCCTCGGGCCACGGCTACCGCGGCGGGCCGGGGGCCTACCAGTACGGCTCCGCCAAGGCGGGCGTCATCAACCTCACCCGCGTCATGGCGATGACCTACGGGCGCGAGGGGGTCAACACCAACTGCATCGCCCCCGGCTACTTCCCGACGCCCGAGCGCGAGCAGACCCCGGCGACCCGCGGGGCCATGGACAACCGCTGGCGCTTCGTCCCCATGGGACGGGGCGGCACCATGGACGAGATCGGCGCCCTGGCCCTCTTCCTGGCCTCCCCAGCCTCGGACTACGTCAACGGCGAGCTTTTCCTGATAGACGGCGGCGGGCTGGCGGGCGGCTTCGGCCCCTGGGGCTACGTGCCCGCGGTCGCGCCGAAGGCTGTGTCCTGAGCTTGTCGAAGCTGTGTCCTGAGCTTGTCGAAGGAGAGAGCGTAGCGATGGCCAACAACGAGTTTGCCCTGGCGGGACGCAAGGCCCTGGTAACGGGCGGGCCGCGCGGCTACACGCAGGCCATCGTCAGGGCGCTGGCCGAGGCCGGCGCCGACGTGGCCGTCGCCTGCCACCGGCTCGCTGAGGCCCGCCAGGCGGCGGCCCAAGCCAAGGCCGCCGGAAGAAATGGCGTGGCCATCAAGGCCGATGTGCGCAGCGACCGGGGCGTGAGCGCGCTGGCCTCCGAGGCCGTGCGCGCCCTGGGCCAGGTGGACATACTGGTCAACGACGCCACCGTCGAGATCGCCGTGCCCGTCGCCGACCTGAATCCTGCTGAGTGGGACCAGGCCCTGGCCTGGGGCCTCACCGCCCCCTTCCTGTGCAGCCGGGCCCTGGGCGCCGCCATGGCCGCGCGGGGTGACGGCAAGATCATCAACCTTATCTCCGGGCTGGCCGACCGGGGCATCCCCAACGGGGCCGCTCTCTGCGCCGTCGAGAGCGGCGTGGCGGGCCTCACCAGGGCCCTGGCGATGGAGTGGGCCCGCCACAACGTGCAGGTCAACGCCGTGGCGACCGGGTGGATGGAGAGCGAGCCCATAGCCCGCAGCCCAGGCGAGGCCGTGACTCGCTACATCCCGATGCGGCGCCTGGGCAAGCCCGAGGACCTGGCGGGACTCATCGTCTACCTGGCGTCGCCCCTGTCCGGCTACCTGACGGGCCAGGTGCTCCACGTGGACGGCGGCGTGGGGGCCCATCTGTAAGGCAGGTGGGCGCCTATCGAAACCGCTCGTGGTTCGACAGGCTCACCACGAGCCTTTGTTCGACGGCCGCCGCCCTTCGACAGGCTCAGGGCGAGCGGAGCTGGCGGACACCACAGCGGAGGCGGCGGACGCTTACCTGCGCGGAATGCTTCCCCTAGATCACAGACTAGGATGACGACCCGTCGGCGCAGGCTGCGTA
>JACQGV010000163.1 GCA_016199375.1 Chloroflexota bacterium
GCGGGACCGTCGCCGCCTCCGCCAGCAGCGTGCCCAATGAGCCTTTGTACGGTGTCAAGCGCAAGGCCGAGGCGGTGCGTCTCCTCTTTTCGCTAGGAGACGATACCAAGGCCAGCCTCTACGCCGACCTGGTGGACCGGCGCCTGGTCGAGATGGCCAGCATGACGGAGGCGGGCCGGCCGCGGGAGGTGGAGCTGCTGGGCCAGGATCTCCAGGGCCATCTGGAGCGGATCAAGGCCCTGGCCGGCGGTGGTGGGCAGGCTCAGGGCGAGCCCCGGAAGCCTCAACTCAGCAGTAGGGGCGACCAGGGCCCGAAGGCCAAACCGCCGCTGCCCCCTGGTCCTGCTGTCTCCCCGGCGCCGGGCGCGTCACCAGGTGATGGCGCCCTGGCCCGGCGCGCCGAGGTCCTCGCTGCGATGCTGGAGCGCAGCATCGAGCGGCGCCGCCGGCAGCTCGAGCTGGCCTTGGCCAACGCACCGCCAGAGCTCCGCCCTCGCATCAAGCAGGCCATCGCCCAGAGCGAGGAGCAGCACAAGCGGGCTCTGGAGGAGATGAAGCGTCGGGCCAGCGAGGCCGGGCGCGAGAAGCGGGAAGGGACGCCGCCACGGGAGGAGCAGCGCCGCGAGCGCCCGCCGGAGCCCAAGAAGCCACGGGAAGGGACGCCGCGCTCGCTGAACACGCCGCCAGCGCAGGGTGCAGATGCCCCCTGGGGCCAGCGACCGCCGGGCCGCCACGGCCTACGCTGAGGAAGGCGCCCCGGGGCGGCGCTGATCTCCAGGACGTGACATCACAGACAGGCTGCCGTTATCTTGAGTGGAGAGCGCCGCTGACAGCCCCCGCGGGTGGCGCCGTCCGCAAAGCCCCCGAACCGTCGGGGGCTTTGTTACACAGCGCCCTCCCGCTGCAACCGCTGGAACTGCTCCCGGCTGAGGCCCAGCTCGCCGCAGAGGACCGTCTCATTGTCCTCACCCACCAGGGGTGCGCGACGGCGGACCCGCCAGGGCGTGGCGCTGAACCAGTAAGGCTCGCCGGGATAGGTGAGGGAGCGCCCTAGCTCCGGATGCTCCACCTCCACGAAGAAGCCGCGGTCGCGGAAGTGCTCGTCGCCCAGGGCCTCCTCCGGGTAACGGACAGTGCTCCAGGACAGGCCCCGGGCCTGGCCGCCCCGGAAGATCTCGTCGGCGGTGTGGCGGGCGATGAAGCGCCCTAACACCTGGGCGATGTGGTAGGGCTCCTGCTGGGTCGCCGCTGCCATCCGCACCAGAGGGTCGCTGTATTTGGGGTCGGCCAGGTCGTCGGCCATCCCTTCGCTGGCCAGCCACGTCACCAGCTTCTCCCAGGCGACGGGGTCGCGTCCCGTGGCGAACAGGTTCACGTGGCGCCCATCCCCAGTCGGGTGCTGGGTCGGCGGGGTGATGAAGGAGGCGGCGTGACGGCCCGTCTGCCGGATCACGACGTTGCTGTTGTAAATCCACATGGGCATCGCGACCTCGGTGGTGCAGGAGCAGGCCTCCTGGATCGAGACGTCCAGGTGCTGCCCCTGGCCGGTCAGGTCGCGCCAGTAGAGGGCGACCAGGGTGCTGGCGACGCCGTAATGGGAGCCGATGTACCAGGCGTGGCCGCCGTCGGGCCGGATGGGCGGGGCGCCTGGCACGTCCGTCTCGCTGTAGCCGCAGGAGGCCATGACGCCGCCCAGGGCCAGCAGGGTCAGGTCCGAGGCCAGGAAGTCACGGTAGGGCCCCGTCTGGCCGAAGGGCGTCAGGGATGTCATGATCAGGCGCGGGTTGAGGGCAGCCAGCTCCTGGTAGCCCAGGCCCAGCCGGTCGAGGTAGCCGGGCGGATGCGAATCCAGCAGGATGTCGGCGCGGCGCGCCAGCTCCCGCAGCAGCCGCCGGCCCTCGGGGTGCTCCAGGTCCAGCGTGACGGCGCGCTTGCTGGTGTTGTGGTAACAGAACGAGAGGCTGCGCTCCGGGCCGGGCGTATCGTCCAGGAAGGGGCCGACGGCGCGGGCGGAGTCGCCGCCGGGCGGCTCCACCTTGATGACGTCGGCGCCCATATCGGCTAGCAGCTTGCCCATGTACTGGCCCCGCTCGTCGCAGAGCTCCAGCACCCGCAGGTCGCCCAGGGCGGTGGGGGATGGGCCGTTTGGGGGCATCTGGCTCCTAGCGCTACCCGAAGTGCGGGCGACAGGATGTGAAGATTCTATACTATCCGGCAGTGTCCAGGCCAGTGGGCTGCAGCGGCGCAGGGCTCTGATCAGAGCTGCAGGTGCTCCAGGGCAGGCCGTGGGGGAACGCCCGGCTGGGTGCGCCGGGCATCACCACCAAGCGGCGCTCTCGGCGTAAGGGCGCAGGTCCTCGTCTGGCGCTGGCTTGCGGAAGATGAACAGATGCTCGTGCATGATGAGGAGAAAGTTCTTTTCGCGCGACATCCTGGCCCAGAGGCCCTCGGTCTGGGTGTTCCATTGGGCCTTGATGATGTCCTCTTTGAGGATGAAGCCAGCCTCCAAAAAGGCCTGCATGACCCGGAAGGCGATGGGAGTGTAGTGGCGGTTGCGGCGGGTGTCGCCCATAAGGATGGCGCAAAAGCGGCCGGGCTTCAGCACGCGGTAGCTCTCGTCGGCCACGCGGCGCATCTCGGCCACGTAGTCGGCGATGTCGCGCACGTTTGAGAGGTCGTGGGGGATGCGCTCCGGCGCTTGCCGGGAGTAGCGGATGATATTGGCGTAAGGCGGGTGGGTGGCGACCAGGTCGATGGAGGCGTCGGGAATGAGGTCAAGGCGGCGGGCGTCGCCCTGGTAGAGGCGGATGGAGGGCTCGACGAGCGTCAGGTCTTTAGGGGCGCCGCGCGGCGCCGGGGGGTGCTCAATGGCGGGTGCGCCGTAAGGAGTGGCGTGCTCCAGGAGCCGCGTCTGGCGCCCTTCAGGCACCAGGGAGAAGTTGAGACGGTCGAGGGTAAGCATGAGGGCGTCGCGGTTGACGTCGACCCCGATGGCGTGGCGGCTGGTTAGCTTGCACTCGACCAGGGTGGTGCCACCGCCGACCATCTGGTCGAGGACGATGTCGCCGGGCTGGGAGTAGCGGAGGATGATGTTGCGAGCGATCTGGGGGGCCCAGTTGCCGCGGTA
>JACQGV010000164.1 GCA_016199375.1 Chloroflexota bacterium
GGACGGCGACCTTGAGCCGCGGGAGCTGCTGGGCCACCCACCCACACCCTCCCCCGTGGTCCACGTGGATATGGGTCGGCACCAGGTACTGGATGGCATCGGGGTCGTAGCCCAGGGCGGCGATAGCCTGGAGCGCCTCTTTGGCGGCTACGGTGGGCCCCGGCTCTATGAGGGTGGGGGAAGCGCCGGTCAGGAACCAGGCTGCGAACTGGGATGCGCCGCCCATGCCCGGCAGCGGCGGTGTGCCCGCGCCGCGGATGATGATCTCGAAGACCCCGGGGGCGACTTCCTGGCTCTGGTGCAAGGCTGCCCTCCCTCTAGGGGAACGGTGAGAGGCATTCTAGCAGCGGGGAAGAGGCGGAACAAGGGCCCTGTCCGCGACCGCCTGCGCCGGGCGAGGATGAGGGCCCGACTCGACCCGACGCGTTGTCCTTGAGCCAGAGGGCGGCATCAGGTATCATGTAGGGATACTAGCCAAAAAGGTTCAGCTTTATGGTCAGGCAGGTCCTCTTCGGGCAAGAAGCTCACGCCGCGCTCCTGCGCGGCGTTGATAGTGTCGCCGATGTCGTCAGAGGCACCCTCGGCCCCCGGGGCCGCTGGGTGGTCATGAACGACGAGAAGGACCACCACCCCATCCTCGTCAACGATGGCGTGACTATCGCCAAGGGCCTGGACCACCCGGACCGCCTCTATAACCTGGGAGCCCAGATACTGAAGCAGGCATCGGCCCGCACCAATGAGGTGGCGGGCGATGGGACGACCACGTCCACGGTGCTGGCCCAGGCGATGGTCCACGAGGGCTTCAAGCTAGTAGCGGCGGGGGCCGAGCCGATGGCCTTGAAGCGGGGCATGGAGAAGGCCCTGGAGGCGGCCCGGGCCCAGTTCAAGCGGATGGCCAAACCCCTGGAGACCGACGAGGAGGTGGGCTTCATCGCTAGCCTGGCGGCCAACGACGCCAGCCTGGGCCAGCTCATCATGGAGTGCGTCAAAAAGGTGGGCCGGGACGGGGGCATCGCCATCGAGGACTCCAACACCGGCAGCGACTCCTTCGAGTTCACCGAGGGCATGCAGCTCGGCACGGGCAGCGGCTGGATTAGCCCCTACTTCGTCACCGACCGCGAACGCCTGGAGTGCGTCATCGAGAAGTGCTACATCCTCATAACCAACCGGCGCATCTCCGTGGTCGGCGACCTGATCCCCACCCTGGACAAGCTCCTGCAAGTAAGCAAGAACCTGCTCATCGTCTGCGATGGACTGGACGGGGAGGCGCTGAACACCCTGGTGGTGAATCGCATCAAGGGCAACCTGAATGTCTGTGTGGTGAAGATGCCTGGCGCAAGCGAGCGGCAGAAGTCGCGCCTGGAAGACCTGGCGATTGTGACCGGCGGCCGCCTCTTCACCAGCGAGACCGGGCGCAGCCTGAGCCACGTCTCCGTCCAGGACCTGGGCCGGGCCCAGAAGGCGCTGGTCACCAAGGACCAGACGACTATCTTCCAGGGCCTGGGCAGCAAGGAGGCCGTTGAGGAGCGCCTCAACCGGCTGAAGCATCTGGTGCCCCTGGCCAACGACGCCATTGACAGCCTGGGCCTCAAGGAGCGGATCGCCAAGCTGTCGGGAGGGATCGCAGTCCTCAGGGTGGGGGCGCCTACAGAGGCGGCTTTGAGGGAGAAGAAGCTCCGGGTGGAAGACGCCCTCAACGCCACGCGCGCCGCCATTGATGACGGCATCGTGCCGGGCGGGGGCTTGAGCTATATCAAGGCCGCCTTCGCCGTGGACCGGGTGCCAGCGGAGGGCGACGAGGCCCTGGGTGTGCAGATTGTGAGGAAAGCCCTGGAGCGGCCGCTCTGGCAGATCGCTGAGAACGCCGGACTCAACGGCAATGTCATAGTCCAGATGGTGAGGGAGCTGGCGGGCCCGGTGGGCTTCGACGCCAGGACGCAGGACTTTGTGAACGTCTACGAGGCCGGGATCCTGGACCCCTTGAAGGTGGTCCGCAGCGCCCTGGAGAACGCCGTCAGTGTGGCCGCGACGCTGCTAACGGCCGTGGGCGCGGTGAGCATCATCCCCGGGACCGAGCGCATGGACGAGGAAGATACGGACTACGAGTCGCCTTTCAAGAAAGCAATGGGCATCAAGTAGCCGCCCGCAATACTGAGCAACACAGTCTCCTCATGTTCAGAACCCCTCCCCATGAACCGCATGCGCAGTTGGCGCGTTCCAGATAGCGCAGCCTGCCCAGACCCTTCGTCCTTCAGCGGAAGGACGAAGGGTGACAGGCGTGTCGCCTGTTTTGAGGCAAAGCCCCATCAAGCGGGAGGGAAGCGCGCGGGATTGGTTCTCGTTTCCTGGCGCTTTTCAGTCGGCGGGCTGGGCGGTGGGCTGGGGGAATGCTGGCGCTGGTTGATGCTCCCTGGTCGCAATCGCCATGATGGCGGCGGCCAGCTTGGCGGCATCGTGGCGCAGGAGGGTGCCCGCCGCCAGAAGCGGGGCCTCCACCACCGCGCCCACAAGCTGGCGGCAGCGCTCCCCATCACCGGCCACGGGCTGGGCGTGCTGCAGGGCATAGCGGTGCAAGACCTTCTGGGGGAAGGGAGAGTTGTTGAGGAGCACGTAGTCGAGCTTGGGCCGCGGGCCCAGGTAGTTCAGGACCTCGTGAACAAAGTCCGAGGCCTTGAAGCCGTCGGACTCGCTATGCTTGGTCATCAGGTTACAAACGTAGATGCGCTTGCCCTGGGAGCGCTCGATGGCCTCCGAGACGCCCTCCACCAACAGGTTCGGGATGATGCTGGTGTAGAGGTCGCCCGGGCCGATGACGATGGCGTGGGCGGCCTCTAGGGCTTGCACGGCGACGGGGTTGGCGAAGGCCTTCGGGGTCAGGTAGACATAGTCGATCCTGACGTTCCCCCCGTCCTTGCGCACGTCAATATTCGCCTCGCCTACGATCTCCGAGCCGTCCACCAGCCGGGCGCAGAGCTGGGACTTGGTGAGGGTGACGGGGATGACCCGCCCCACGATGCCGAGGATGCGGCCCGCCTCGGCGATGGCCCTGTCGGCGCTGCCAGTGATCTCGGTGAGGGCGGTAAGGAACAGGTTGCCGAAGCTGTGGCCGTCAAGCCCAGCGCCTTTGTCGAAACGGTAGTTGAAGAGATGGCGCAGCATCTCAGTAGCGCGGTCGTCGGGTGTGAGGGCGACCAGACACTGGCGCACGTCGCCGGGAGGGAGGTGCCCAAACTCGTCGCGCAGAATGCCGGAGCTTCCCCCGCTGTCGGTCATGGCGACCACGGCAGCGAGGTCAATACTGTAACGCTTGAGCCCGGTGAGCACGGTGAAGCTGCCCGTGCCGCCGCCTATGACCACGATTCTGGTCTTATCAGAGCCTGGGGCCGTCTGCGGCATGGTATTCCCCTCGGGCCACACTGCTGCGTTAGGCAGGCAGATTGTAGCAATGGTTGCAGCCCTGTCAACACGCGTACCCAGTATAGGCCCTTCCCCATGCTACACTGAGCCTGATGGCCTCGGAACACCTGGCGGAGCTGGTAAAGTCTCTCCCCACTACGCCCGGCGTCTACCTGTTCAAGGAAGCGGCGGGCAAGGTTATCTACGTGGGCAAGGCGGCCAGCCTCCGGGCTCGTGTCCGTTCCTACTTCCAGAGCACCGGCGACGAGCGCCCCAAGCTGGCGGCCCTGGTGCCCAAGGTCGCCGACCTGGAGTTTATCGTCACCGACTCCGAGGCCGAGGCCCTCCTGCTGGAGAACACCCTCATCAAGCGCCACCGGCCCCCCTTCAACACCCGCCTGAAGGACGATAAGACCTATCCGTACCTGAAGATACCGTTGCACGAGCCCTGGGCCCGTCCCTACATCACCCGGCGGGTGGAGAGCGACGGCGCGCGCTACTTCGGGCCCTTCGCCAGCGCCAGCTCCCTGCGCCAGACCATGGCGCTCATCAAGAAGCTGTTCCCTTATCGCTCCTGCAACCGGGTTATCACCGGCAAGGACCCGCGGCCCTGCCTCGACTACTACATCCACCGCTGCCTCGCTCCCTGCATCGGCGCCTGCACCAAGGACCAGTACGACGCTGTTATCGCCCAGGTAGTGCTTTTCCTGGAGGGGAAGGAGGATACGGTAGCCAGGCAGCTCAGGGCGGAGATGCAGGCGGCCAGCGCGGGGCTGGACTTCGAGCGGGCGGCCCTGCTGCGGGACCGTCTCCAGGCGGTGCTGCGGGTCAGCGAGCAGCAGAAGGCCGCCGCGCCCGGCGGCGATGACCAGGACGTCATCGCCCTCGCCCAGGGGCGCGATGATGCTCTGGTGGACATCTTCTTCCTCAGGAAGGGGAGGATTATCGGGCGCGAGCACTTCCCCATCGCGGGCGCCCAGGGCGACACGCCGGGCCAGGTCATCACCAGCTTCGTCAAGCAGTACTACGACTCGGCGCCCCAGATACCCAAGGTTGTCCTGCTCCAACACCCAATTGAAGACCAGGCGCTCATCGAGGGGTGGCTGGCGAACAAGAGGGGAGCCCGGGTGTCCATCCGCGTACCGCGCCGGGGCAAGAAGCGCGAGCTGGTGGAGATGGTGGCGGCCAACGCCCAGGAGTGGCTCCAGCAGACCCGGGTCCGCTGGATGAGCGACGCCGGCAATCTCCAGGGCGCCCTGGAGGAGCTCCAGGAGCAGCTAGACCTGCCGCGGCTGCCCCGCCGCATCGAGTGCTACGATGTCTC
Source organism: Chloroflexota bacterium (assembly GCA_016199375.1). Taxonomy (GTDB): domain Bacteria; phylum Chloroflexota; class Dehalococcoidia; order SHYM01; family SHYM01; genus JACQGV01. The sequence continues at coordinate 4,721 of JACQGV010000164.1, forward strand.
CAACATCCACGGCACCAACCCCACCGCCAGCATGGTGGTGTTTCTGGAGGGCAGGTCCGCCCGGGCGCACTACCGCAAGTTCAGCATCAAGGGCGTCCGGGGCATAGACGACTACGCCATGATGCAGGAGGCGCTGGGGCGCCGCTTCAAGGCGTTCGCCAGGGGTGAGGCCGGGGCCTCGCCCGAGGCTGGGACTAGCGCGACGACAGCGGGGGTCCAGGAGGCGCCGGCACCGTCCGCCGCGGCTGGGCTGACGGCCCCGCAGTTCGGCGTGCGCCGGCTGCGCCGGGCACGGCGGCCTGGCGATGGTCCCCCGCCCAAGGGCGCCGACACCTCGTTCGCGGCCCGCCCCGACCTGATCCTCATAGATGGCGGCCGCGGACACTTGAATGCCGCCCTGGAGGTGGTCCTGCAACTGGGCGTGGAGGACGTCGCGCTGGCCAGCATCGCCAAGCAGGAGGAGCTGCTCTTCACCCCCGACACGCCCGATCCCATCGTCTTGCCGCGCAGCAGCCCGGCGCTGTACCTGGTCCAGCGCATCCGCGACGAGGCGCACCGCTTCGCCATCACGTACCACCGGCAGCGGAGGTCGCGGGGCGAGCTGAAGTCGGCCCTGGACGGGATCGGCGGCATCGGCCCCAAACGGCGACGGGCGCTCTTGCGGCGCTTTGGCTCCGTCCAGGGCATCCGCGAGGCCCCTCTGGAGGAGATCGCCGCCGTGGTCGGCATGACCCGTCGCGTGGCGGAGCGCCTGAAGGAGCAGCTGTAGCCCGCCCCGCTCGCCGGAGCCGCGCCCCAGCTCCGGTGGCCCTCCCGACGGCGCGACAACCCGTTGGGGCCGGCCATTGGCCCAATTGGGCCAGCGGCCCCGCTTGACAACCTGCCCCCGGGCGCTCTTGAATACGCGCATTGGTTCCGAGAGACGACGGTTCCTGCCCGCAAGAGAGCGGGGAACGGTGCCGAAGGGGGTGCAAGATGGCGAAGCTGAAGGGCTCCACGTTCCTGGCCCAGACGTTCCTCAAGGCCGATGTGGGCGCCATTTTCTTCGTGCCGACCTTTCTTTACCCTACCCTGGTGGAGTTGGGCGGCACCGGCGTCCGGCGGGTCCTCTGCCACGCCGAGAAGGCCGCCGCCTACATGGCCGATGGCTATTCCCAGGCCGCGGGCAAGCCGGGCATCGTCATCACCCAGGGCGGGCCGGGCGCCGTCAACCTGGCTTCCGGCTTCGGCGACCCCTGGCAGAGCGGCAGCTCAGTGATAGGGCTGACCAGCCTTATCCCCGTGACGCGCTACCGACGCAACTCCTATCAAGAGGTCTATGTGGACTTCCGGCCCGTCACCAAGTACGACGCCGAGGTCAGGAGCCTGGACCGGCTGCCAGACATCCTGGGCCAGGCGTTCCGGGAGGCCACCACCGGCGCCACTGGCCCCGCCCACCTGTACGTCGCCGGGGGCATAGAGGCGGAGGAGATCGAGACCCCCGAATTCATGGAGCCACGCTACACCCGCTACCCCGCTTTCCGGCCCCAGGCCGACGAGAGAGACGTGGAGGCAGCGGCCCGGCGGCTGCGGGAGGCGCAGCGGCCCGTCATCGTCGCCGGGCGGGGCGCCATCCGGTCGGGCGCCTGGGCCGAGGTCACGGCCCTGGCGGAGAAGTTCCACATCCCGGTGGCGACCTCCTTGGGCGGGAAGGGGTCCATAGACGAAAAGCATCCCCTTGCCATCGGGGTGGTGGGCTCCTACCGGCGGCCCGCCACCAACACGGTCGTAGGGAAAGCCGACCTGGTGCTCTTCGTGGGCAGTCACGTGGGCGGGGCCATCGTCAACATGCGCGAGTGCCCGCCCTGGGGGACGCCCATCATCCACATAGATATTGACCCCGCCCAGCCGGGGAAGAACTACCCCGACGTCACGCCGCTGATCGGGGACGCCAGGGCGGTGCTCCAGCAGATGCTGGAAGCTACGGACAAAGCACCTGCAGACGCCCATGCCGCCTGGATCGCCGAGGCCCAGGCGACTATCCGCGACTGGTGGGCCAAGGAGAACGCCCACGTCACGGCGGACGCCGCGCCCATCCGCCCCGAGCGGCTGGCAGTGGAGCTGGTCAAGGCCGTTCCCAATGACACCATCGTGGTGGTGGATACGGGCTACGCCGCGGCCTGGGGCGGGGCCTTCATGGACCTGCCGGCGGGCAAGAATTTCCTGGCCTGCGAGGGCAGCATGGGGTGGTCCTTCCCGGCGGCCATCGGCGCCAAGTGCGGGGCGCCCGAGCGGCCGGTGGTGACCTGGGTCGGCGACGGCGGCTTCTGGTGCCACCTGCCCGAGCTGGAGACCGCCGTCCGCTACGGGATCAAGGTCGTTACCGTGGTCATGAACAACCACGCCCTGGTCTTCGATACCCACCTCTTGCAGCACTTCTGGTCGGGGTCGGCGCACATAGACGAGCTCTCCGAGTTCAGGGACGTGGACTTCGGCGCGGTGGCCAGGGAGATGGGCGCCTACGGCGTGCGGGTGACGGATCCGCGCAACATCAGCAGCGCCATTCAGAAGGCGCTGGCCGCCGAGGGGCCGGCGGTGATTGACTTCGTGATCGATCATGAGGCCATCGCCCCGGTGGCCGTCCTGGCCGGGCAGGCGAGCCGCGCGCGCTAGGCTCTGGCGCTCTCTGACACGGTGCCGTTGGAGGACAGCCTCGCGGCGGGACCTCGTGTCGGGCCGCCGGCCGCGCGCTACCGGCGCCTCCGCGAGTTGGCGACGTGCCGTAGGAGGGTGGGATGAGACTCCAGGGGAAGGTGGCCATCGTCACGGGAGCGAGCCAGGGCATCGGGCGCGCCATCGCCGCGGCCTGCGCGCGCGAGGGCGCGAAGGTGGTGCTGGTGGCTCGCCGCGAGCGGGAGGTGAAGCAGGCCGCCGCGGAGCTGGTGGCGGCGGGCGGGGTGGCCGCGGGCCTGCGCGTTGATGTATCCCAGGAAGAGGATGTCAAGGGCATGGTGCAGTGGACGGTCGCAAACTACGGGGCCCTGGACATCTTGGTGAACAACGCCGGCATCGCGGGGCCGGTGGCGCCCATCTGGGAGGTGGACCTGGCGGGCTGGCGGGAGTGCCTGGATATCAACC
>JACQGV010000172.1 GCA_016199375.1 Chloroflexota bacterium
CAGCCCGCCCAACGGCCTGGGAGGCTTTGCCGCCGGCGGCAGGCTCGGCCTCTTGGGGATGCAGGAGCGCGCCGAGCTGCTCGGCGGCCACCTGGAGATTCAGTCCAGCCCCGGGAACGGCGCCAAGATCGCTGCCTCCATCCCCATCTAAGGGCCCTATCTAGGGGAATCTATTCCGTTCTCCTCAGCGTGGGCGCGGCTGGAACAGCCGCTGCTGGCGCGCGGGCGCAGCATGCCCCTGAGTCCCAGGGATTGACAACGTGTAGATGGTCTGTATGCTGGGGTGCGGGTTACCGCAGGAGTCGCGCTCGTCGCCAGGCGAGTGGGCGGGTCTCCGCCAACGGCGTGTCCTCGGGGGCCCGGATGCTACCCGTAAACGGGGGGTGACACATGGAGTTCACATTCACTTCGGAAGAGAAGGCATTTCGTCAGGAGGTCCGGCAGTTCCTCGAAAAAGAGCTGCCGTCCGACTGGAACGGCTTTACTGAGGCCGAGGAGGGCAGCCGCCAGGCCCACGCCATGGGCCGCGCCTTCACCAAGAAGGCAGCCCGGCGGGGCTGGGTCGCCATGGCCTGGCCCAAGGAGTATGGGGGGCTCAGCGCCTCCCATATCCAGCAGGCGATCTACGGCGAGGAGCTCGCCTATGCCCGCGCCCCCAGCGACGTGCCCTCGCACATGGCCGTGACCTGGGTCGGCCCCAGCCTCATCCTCTATGGCACCGAGGAGCAGAAGCGCGAGTTCCTGCCCCGGATCTGCAGCGGCGACATCGGCTTTTGCACCTTCTACAGCGAGCCGGGGGCGGGCTCCGACCTGGCGGCGATGCAGACCCGAGCCATGGAGGACGGCGACGACTTCGTCGTCAACGGCCAGAAGATCTGGACCACCGGCGCCCACAACGCCGACTTCGGCTGGCTGGCGGCTCGCACCGACCCCAATGCCCCCAAGCACAAGGGCCTCAGCATGTTCCTGGTGGACCTCAAAACCCCCGGACTGGAGATCCGCCCCCTCATCAACATGGCCGGCACCCACGAGTTCAACGAGGACTTCTTCACCGAGGTGCGTGTCCCCAAAAAGAACCTGGTCGGTGAGCTCAACCGGGGGTGGTACCTGCTGGCGGTCGCCCTGGACTTCGAGCGCTCGGGCGTGTCCAGTTTCGCCTCCGCCCGGCGCAGCATCGAGGAGCTGGTGGAGTACGCCCGCGAGCGGAAGGCGGGCGGCCGCTCCCTGGCCGCCGACCCGACGGTGCGCCATAAGCTCGCCGACCTGAAGGTCGCGGTCGAGACCGGGCGCCTGCTGGCCTACAAGGTGGCCTGGATGCAGGGCCGGGGCCTGGTGCCCAACCGCGAGGCCTCCCAGTCCAAGCTGATCGGCTCCGAGCTGAGCCAGAGGATTGCCAACGTCGGGATGCAGCTCCTGGGCCTGTACGGGCAGGTGGGCCGCGGCGACCGGCACGCCGGCCTCCTGGGCCGGGTGCAGCGCAGCTACATGGCCACCGTGCCAGCCACCATCGGCGCCGGCACCTCCGAGATCCAGCGCAACATCATCGCCCAGCGGGGCCTCGGCCTACCCAGGTAGCTCCTGCTGGCCTTCGTTGTCCCTAGCGGATGATGAAGAATAGGGGAGTCCAGAGGGGCACCCCATCCTTCAGCCGAAGGACCGTAGGGGGCTTCGCCCCTGCACCCCACTTGTTCAACATCCTTCAGGGACAGGACGCTAGCGATGGCTCCCGGATCGCGATGCATACAAGGTTTTGAACTTTGTAGTACAATAGGCCCTGGACACAGGGCCGCCCTGGGTGCGGGGGCGGCTGCGTTGGAGGAGAGCTATGGCGCTGAATCTGGCCAGCTCCCTGACTGACCGGGTGGCTGGCATCCTGGTCGACAGCCAGGGGCGGGTCTTGTTGGCCCGGCGCAAGAAGGGGGAGTACCCCTGGGATGCGCCGGGGGGCCGTCTGGAGGGAGGCGAGAACCCGGAAACCGCCCTGCGCCGGGAGCTCCTCGACGGGCTGGGGGTGGAGGCCCAGGAGTATCGGCACTTCGCCACCCTGGAGACTGATGTGCTGGACGACACCCCGGCGACGCATTTCATTTTCCTGGTGACCCGCTGGGCAGGGGAGTCCCAAAACAAGCGCCCCGACACCTACGCCGAGCTGCGTTGGACGCCGCCGCGCGACCTGGAGGGCATGTCCATGGTCCCCCTCATTCGGCGCGGCCTTCAGCGCGCAGTGGCCACGTGGACTCTCGCCGCAGGAGGTCAAGACCGATGAAGTACCGACAGGCAGCCCTGGCGTTCCTGGCCGGCAACTCCTTGGAGGTGCTGATCGCCGCCCTGGTGCTCCCCCCCAGCAGCCTCCGCGCCGAGGCCACGCCCCTGCTCGTGGGCCTGGGTTTCATGGTCCTCTTCGCCCTGCTGGTGTTCAACGGGCCGAGCTGGGGCTCGGGCCACCCCCTGCTCCTGCGGACGGTCCAGGTGCTGGTCTTTGTCCTGGGCGCCAACGCCCTCTTGCGCTCGGTGCTCTTCGCCCTTAGCCTCATCCCGGGCGAAGTGACCCTGGTGGTCCACGTTCAGCGGTGGACAGGGACCCCACTCCTCGTCACCGGCCCCGCCGGTCTCCCCGCGGCAGTCAAGGCTATCGTCGAGGTCGGCATGGCCTATGCCATGGGGCGCGCTCTGTGGGACTGGCCGCCCGGGGCTAAGGAAGCGAAGGGGGCCGTCGGCAAGCGCAAGGCCGTCAGCCGCCATTCCTCCAGTCGTGCTTGAGGGCTAGTCTCGGCAAGCGCGGCGGGCAGGGCGCGGAGCCCTGCCCGCCGGCTGTTTCCGGGGCCGGTCTTTAGAGCCTACCCTGCGGGACTCTGCGCTCCCCCGAAGCCCTGGTTGTTGGATAGGCTTTGTTAGGGATCACCCGCTGTCGGCGCAGATGTTCAGGTGGCCCTTCCCTCCTGGCGGCTGGCTGGTGTGCCCGTCAGCTTGGACTGGAGGACCAGGACCGGGGCCGAGCTATCGCGGACCACCTTCTCGGCCACGCTGCCCAGGGCCCAGCGGCTCAGGCCGGAGCGGCCGTGGCTCGACATCACCACCAGGCTGCCTGGCGTCCGCCGGGCCACGTCGGAGATGCTGTCCCCCGGCAGGCCATGGAGCACCAGGGATTCCACCGGCAGCCCGGACTTGGCCGCGTCTGCGGCCAGGAGAGCCAGATAGTCACCGGCCGTGCGTTCCAGGACGGTGTTGATGTTCTGATAGGAGATGCCCACCTCGGGGCCCAGGTAGCTGTAGATGCGCGGGTCCACCGCCTGGACCAGGAGCAGGCTCAGGCCCAAGGCCCGGGCCAGCCGCTCCGCGACGGCCAGCGCCGCCTCGGCGAGGGAGGAGCCATCCAGAGGGACGACGATCTTCTTCAGGGCGGGCGGCTCGCTCTTGCCCGCGCCACCTTCGGCGGGGCGGATCAAGAGGACGGGGACCGAGGCGGCGTGGACAACCTGGTCAGCCACGCTCCCCAGCACCCAGCGGGTGAACCCGGAGCGGCCATGGGTAGACATGGCGATCAGGTCGCAACGGGCGGAGGCGGCGGTATCCAGGATCGCCTCGGCGGGGCGGCCGGGCACGACGGCGAGCTTGCACGCGAGCCCCCGGGCGGAGGCCTGGCGCTGGAGCCCTTCAAGATAGGGTGAGGCGGCCCCCTGCTCGCCCCGCCGCCCTGGGGCTGGCCCCTCCTCACCGGCGGCCGCGACAGGCTGCGCCTGCAGGAGTAGCAGGCGGGCGCCCAGCCGCTCGGCCAGAAGGAGGCCGTAGGGCAGGGCGGCCTCCGCCAAGGGGGACCCATCCAGGGGGACCAGCAAGCTGTTGAACACGCCACACCTCCCCGGCCCATCAGCAAAAAGATAAGGGCTGGCGGCGGGCTGGGGATGGTGAATCCGGACTATTTATCCTGGGCAACCTGCATCACCCCGCGCCGCAGCCGGGCCGGTGGTCAGCGCTGGGGGAGCACCGGCGCTGCTAGCTCGCGGGCCAGGGCTGCGAAGCGCTCGTCATCCCGCCCCGAGAGCAGCTCGTGGAAGTACTCCAGCACCTGGCGCCGCTCTTTCACCGGCCGGACCGTGATGGCAGGAGGCAAGAGAGCTGACACATCATGGGCAGCGCCCAGAAATAGAACAGCTGTCTCGCTCTCCTGGAGGGTGGCGGCGATGTTGCTGGCGATGGCGTGGTCCCTGGCGCTGGTCAGGCGCTCCTGCGGGGGAGCGGGCGAGGCCGCCTCGGCGGGGGGACCGCCCTGGGCCAGGCGGGCCAGGCGCTCGTACTCCTCAATCAGAAGGGCCGGCTCCTCGGTCTTCATCAGCACGGCGCCCCGGTCCAGCAGCCTCAGCACCAGCTGGTGGTTACGGCTCCCCCGCCGGGCGGCCTCCTCGATGACCCGGCGTCCCTCGCTGTCTCCCGCCGGCAGGCCGTCCTGGTAGACCTTGAGGTGGGGAGGCTCCAGGGCCAGCAGGTAGTCCTCCACGGAGCGCCAGAAGCCCTCCACCGCGGCGTGGTGCTGCTCCCAGCGCCCGCGCCCTGACCGGCCCCTGAGGGCGTCAGCGAGGGCGGGCCCCAGGCGGCCAAAGTCGGCCTCGCTGTGGATCACGGGAACGTAGTAGAGCGTCTTCAAAGGGGTTCAGCGCCGCAGGGACACCAGGGCCTGCTCGAAATGTTGGGCGCTGATCCTGACCGCGGGCGGCCCGGCGGGCGCCGGCGGCTGTTGTAGGTGCTCCCGGACCGCTGCCAGCGCAGCCCGGTTACAGAGGGCCGCCAGGTCAGCGCCCACCAGTCCCGGCGTGGCGCCGGCCAGCTTCGCCAGGTCCACATCCGCCGCCAGGGGCTTCCCCTGGCAGTGGATCTGCAGGATCGCCAGCCGTCCGGCCTCGTCGGGGGCAGGAAGCTCCAGGTGCAGGTCGAAGCGGCCGGGGCGGAGCAAGGCCGGGTCCAGCATGTCGGGCCGGTTGGTGGCCGCCAGCACCAGCACGCTCCTGAGCTCCTCGATGCCGTCCAGCTCGGTGAGGAACTGGCTGACGACCCGCTCGGTCGCCTGGGAATCGCCGCCCAGGCCGCGGCGCGGCGTCAGGGCGTCTAGCTCGTCGAAAAAGATGATGCAGGGGCTGGCCTGCCTGGCCTTCTTGAACACCTCGCGGATGGCGCGCTCGGACTCTCCCACCCACTTGGACATGAGCGCCGGGCCCTTCACGGAGATGAAGTTGACGCCGCTCTCGCTGGCCACGGCCTTCGCCAGGAGGGTCTTCCCCGTGCCGGGAGGGCCGCTGAGCAGGATGCCCTTGGGCGGGACCACCCCGACCTGGCCGAACACATCCGAGTGTTTCAAGGGCCATTCCACCGCCTCGGCCAGCGCTGCCTTGGCCTCTCCCAGGCCGCCCACCTCATTCCAACGGACTCTCGGTATCTCGGTGAAGAACTCCCGGATGGCGGAGGGCTCCACCTCCCGTAGGGCGGCGCGAAAATCGTCCATCCCCACCACCAGCTCCTCCAGCATCTCGCCGGGGACGGAGCGGGCCTGGGGGTCGAGCCGTGGGAGCAGCCGGCGGAGGGCGTTCATGGCCGCCTCCCGGCAGAGGGCGGCCAGGTCGGCGCCCACGAAACCGTGGGTAATCTCGGCCAGCCGCTCCAGCGCCACATCGCCCGCCAGGGGCATCCCCCGGGTGTGGACCTGCAGGACCTCCTGCCGCCCGTTCTGGTCGGGGGCGCCGATGGCGAGCTCGCGGTCGAAGCGGCCGGGGCGCCGCAGGGCAGGGTCCACTACCTGAGGGAGGTTGGTGGCGCCGATGACGACGACCTGGCCCCTGGCCTTCAAGCCATCCAGGAGGGCGAGCAGCTGGGCCACCACCCGCCGCTCCACCTGTTGGTCGCCCCGCACCTCCTCGCGCTTGCTGGCGATGGCGTCAATCTCGTCAATGAAGATGATGGCTGGGGCATGCTGGCTCGCGGTGTCGAAGAGCGCCCGCAGCCGGGCCTCGCTCTCACCATAGAACTTGGTGATGATCTCAGGGGCGCTGATGGAGGTGAAATAGGCCTGGGTCTCATGGGCGATGGCCCTGGCGATGAGGGTCTTGCCGCAGCCGGGAGGCCCGTGGAGCAGCACGCCTCGCGGGGGCTCGATCCCGAGCCGTTCGAACAGCTCGGGGTATTTCAAGGGGAGCTCCACCATCTCCCGCAGCCGCTGGACCTCCTTGTGCAGCCCGCCGATGTCCTCGTAGGTGACTCCCTCCTCGGCCTTGGCCGCCGCCGTTTCGCCCGCGATCCTCAGTACCGTCGCGGGACCGACCATCACCACCCCCTTGGGGCTGGCCTCCAGGGCGTGGAACTCCGCGTGGCGGTTGCCGAGCAGGGTAGCCCTGACCTTGTCGCCAGGGACGACGACCAGCCCCTCTAGCAGCCGTCGCAGGTGCTGCGGGTCCAGGGCCCGCGAGGGAACGCCCGCGGGCGCCACCGGGGCCAGGATCAGGGTGGCCGCGGGTGCCCAGGACGCCTTGCGTAACCTGACCTCGTCGCCCACGCTGCTGCGGACGTTCTCCCTGAGAATGCCGTCGAGGCGCAGGGCGCCCTGCCCCCTGTCCTCCACATAGGCTGGCATCACCTTGGCGGCCGCAGCCCTCTTGCCCCCCACTTCGACTATGTCGCCAATGTTCACCCCGAGCGCGGCCATATCCTGGGGGTCCAGGCGGGCGAGGCCCCGGCCCGCATCCCGGGGCAGCGCCTCCGTCACCCGCAGCCTGAGCGTCTCGTCTATTGCCTCTGGCATCGCCCTCCC
>JACQGV010000019.1 GCA_016199375.1 Chloroflexota bacterium
AGCCCCAGGCGGTTGAGGGCCAGCCGGCTGGCGGCGGCGTGGGCGGAGGGGACCGAGTGGGGCGGATTCGCGGTCGCCATCGTCCTGCTACTCCTCCTCGCGATGCCACAGTTGGGGCAGGTGCATGAAGAACTGGACGATGGGCCAGGCCCCCACGATGGCCAGGGGGGCCAGGATAAGCCAGGCGCCCCGCTGCATAGTCACGCCCAGGACGTACTCCACGACCTCGATAACCATCAGGAGCCCGAGCACAGCCCAGCCCGTCCGTAACCGGGCTGCCAGGCTCGGCTTTTGTCCCTGCATCGCCTACCTCCCTGCCGCCTCTTCCTGAGTGACGGCGCCCCCCGCCACCCCCACCACGGCATGGACGGAGCCGGGGACCCCGTAGTCGTAGGGATAGCCCACCACGTGGGGCGGCACCTGGAAATTCTCCACGGGTGGCGGGGACGAGGTCTGCCAGTCCAGGGTGCGGGCGCGCCACGGGTTAGCCCCCGCTACGGGCCCGCGCAGCCAGGAGTAGACCATGTTGACGACGAAGACCAGGAAGCTGGCCCCCAGGAGGAAGGTGGCGATGCTGATGAACTGGTTGGCGCCGCCCAGGTTAGGCGCATAGTCCGCCACCCGGCGGTTCATACCCTGGATGCCCACCCAGAACATGGGGATGAAGGTAATCTGGTAGAGGATGAACATCCACCAGAAGTGGAGCCGGCCCAGCCGCTCGTTGAACATCCGCCCCGTGATCTTGGGGAACCAGTAGTAGATGCCGGCGAAGATGGCGAAGATCTCCCCGCCCATGATGGTGTAGTGGAAATGGGCGACCACGAAATAGGTGTCCTGGAGCTGGATGTCCGTCGCCACGTCGGCCAGGAAGATGCCCGTGAGGCCGCCGATGAGGAAGTTGAAGACCAGCGCCAGGGCGAAGAGCATGGGCGTGGTCAGCCAGAGCCGGCCCCGCCAGATCGTCCCCAGTGCCGCGAGGAAGACGATCCCCGTCGGTATGGAGATGAGCTCCGTCACGACCATGAAGGGGAGGTGGAGGAAGTTCTGCATGCCGCTGGTGAAGAGGTGGTGGGCCCAGACCAGGTAGCTGATCACCACGATGCTCAGGAAGGCCCCTACGACAAGCTTGTAGGCGAAGAGAGGCTTCCGCGAGAAGTGGGTCAGCACCTCCAGCCAGATACCGAAGGCGGGCAGGATCATGATGTAGACGGCGGGATGGGAGTAGAACCAGAACACGTGCTCGTAGAGCAGGGCATTGCCGCCGCGGGCGGCGTCGAAGAAGCCGGTCCCCACCACCCGGTCCAGGATGACCATCAGGAGTCCATAGGCCACGAACTGGGTGGCCGTGAGGCTGATGATGGCGGCGGCGAGGATGGACCAGACGAAGATGGGGAGCCGCGACCAGGTCATCCCGGGCGCCCGGAGCTTCACGATGGTGGTGATGAAGTTCAGCCCCCCCAGGATCGAGGAGAGGCCAAAGGTCAGGAAGGCCAGCAGAAAGAGGAGGCCCCCCGTGGCGTTCACTACGGACAGGGGCGGATAGGCCGTCCACCCGGTGTCGAAGCCGCCGAAGAAGGGCGTCAGGATCAGGAGGACCGCCACGGGCGGGATGATCCAGTAGCTCAGGGCGTTGACCCGCGGGAAGGCCACGTCCTCGGCGCCGATGAGCAGCGGCACGGCGAAGTTGGCGAAGCCGCCGATGATGGTAGCCACCGCCACGGCGATCATGATGATCCCGTGCAGGCTCATGGTGGTGTTGAAGTCCCGGGCGCTGAGGAGGTCGCGTCCGGGCGTCGCTAGCTCCACGCGCATGATCACGGCCAGGAGCCCGGCCAGCAGGAGCAGCGCCACGAAGGTCACCAGATACTGGACGCCGATCACCTTGTGGTCGGTGTTGAAGCGGAAGAACCGGCTCCACCCCTGAGTCTGCAAGGACCGAGCCGGCAGGCCCACCCATTCGCGCACCCACACATCCCAGAGGCCCACGCCCAGGAGCCATCCGAGCAAAGCGCCCACATAGCCCAGGGTGACGACGATCTGGGCTACCTCGCTGCGGCCGGTGAGGCCCGCTACGCCGCGGGCGCCCGCCGCCCCCAGGAGAAAGCCAAGGGCAGCGAAGAGCAGGCCCCTGCCGATCCACCGGAGTTCCCTCAGCGCGCCCATCGCCGTCTACCTCGCTCCCACCGTGCGGGTCTGCCGTGCCTGTGCCGCCACCCAGGCCTGGAACTCGCTCTCGGTCACCACCCGGACGGGCACCGTCATGTCGGCATGGTTTAGGCCGCAGAGCTCAGCGCATTGGAGGCGGAACTGCGCGTCCTCGGCGAAGCTGCCAGTCTGGGTCGGGGTGGCGGAGACCGTGGTGACCATGCCCGGCACGGCGTCAATCTTCATGCGGAAGGCCGGTATCCAGAAAGAGTGGAGCACGTCCGTCGCGGTCACATCGAAGCGCACGTGCCTCCCGACGGGCAACACCAGCTCCTTGACCGTTGTTACCCGCTGCTCGGGATAGGTCACCATCCAGAACCAGCGGCCTCCCTGCACCTGGACGGTGAGGTCCACGGGCCGGGCGGCATGGGAGCGGATCTCCCTTAGCCCGGTGAAGCCGGGGTGGATGATGACGACCAAGGTCAGGGCTGTCGTCCAGGCGAACCAGAAGACCACCCAGGGCCGGTGGATGTGGACGGGCGGCCCGTCCTCGGTCGGCTGCCCGCGGCTGCGGAAGCGCAGGACGCTGTAGCCCAGGGTGGCGACGACGAAGGCGAAGACCGGCACGCCCAGGACCATCAGGACGCGGAAGGCCCTGTCCACCATCACTGCTTCGTCGGCCGCGGCCACAGGGAAGAGCCCCACGCGCAGGACCAGGAGCTCACCCAGCGCCGTCAGCGCAAGCCACAGCAGGGCTACCGAGACCGTATGCCTGTTCACGCCACTCACCTGCTCCGCCGCCCACCGCCATTGAGGGCAGGCCTACCGTCACGGAGCGTGACGCTTTTCACAGGGCCAATCTAAGCCGGTGTAGCTGCCAAAGCATGGTGCAAACGCACCAGGTGGCGGGGAGAGGGGGAGATGAGTATTGGGGGGCACCCCCCAACCCCCGTCAGTCCCGATGGGTCGGGATTGCACCCCACTTATTCAACATTCTTCAGGGCCAGGACACTAGAGGCTAGATGAGGTGGTGCTGGGAGGCGTAGACCACGGCCTGGAGCCGGTTCTCGACCCCAAGCTTGGCCACCAGGTTGGTTATGTGGTTGCGCGCGGTGATGGGGCTCACCTCGAGGGTGGCGGCGATCCGCTGAGTGCCCACCCCACAGGCCAGCAGCCTCAGGACCTGGAACTCCCGTTGGGTCAGCGCTGGCACCGGTGTGGCGGGGAGGCTGGCGCGCTCCTCTGCTGGCGTCTCAGTGATGAACTCCCGCAGGTCCGCTATGGCCCGCTGGGCCGCTTGCTGGAGCCGTTGGCGCTCGGTGACATCCCGGAAGAGGTGGACCACGTAGGACGCCTTGGGCGCTGGACCCTCGGGGACAAGGATGGTCATGTTCACCCATACGGGCACCCCTGACTGGGTGTGCGTGCAGACGTCGTAGTTGGGGGTGGGGCGGCCACGGAGGGCGTTCGCCATTATGGGGCAGCTCCTACGGCAGAACCGGAAGTTGCCGGCGTCAACGCCGCGCATGACCTCGTAGCAGGGGCGCCCCAGCACATCTTCTGGCGCATGTCCCAGGATCGCCTGGGCCGAAGCGCCCCAATGGATGATCCGCTGTCGGGCGTCCACGGCGAAGACGCCGTCCTCGGTCCGGAATGCCTCAATCCAGCGCGCTTTTTGCAGGGAAGCGGTGGTCGCGCGGCTATTCATCTCGTAACACTCCCCGCTGAGCTGGGCCTTCTTCTGTTGACGCGGCGGCCTCCTCGCCCGGGCCGAGGAGGCGATAGTATCCCCCCAGGGCGCAGGGCCGGCAGAGGGTGCGCCCATCCTGGTAGACCTCGCGGTCGTCGTTGACACCCTCGCCGCAGGACTGGCAGCGCACCCGCTTCAGGGGGTGCCCCGGCTCGTCGTAGGGCGAGAGGGCGATGGCTACCGGGTGCACCAGGAACAGCTCGCTCTCTGGCATCGCCAGGTAGGCCGCGAGCTGGGCTTCCTGCTTGTCCTTGACACGGGGGGCATAGCGGCCGGCCAGCTCCCGGGCGTCGTCTCTGGCTACCACGCGCACCGCTCGCCCGGCCTCGGTGTTCAGGAAGGTGGCCGCCATCTTCCCATAGTCGAAGAACTTCAGGGTCCGCCGGCCCAGCTTGCAGCCCGTCACGGCCTGGATGGCATCGGTGGCGCAGCGGTCTATCTCCGCCCAGACACGCAGGCGGCGGTCTTGCTGAGGCTCGCTGATGCCGATCTCGCGGCAGCCCACGACCGCCATCCGGACGCCAATGACCTGTCCGGGGCAGAGCTTGCCGTGGAGCCCCTCGGCTTCCTTCAGGAGTTCGGCAAGCGGTTTCATAGGGACCGGCCGCCGGGGCAGCCGCCCCTCAGAACGAGATCACCTTGTCCGCCCACTGCACCCACTCCGACAGCTCCTGCATGGAGCTCCTGTGTACGCCTGCTGCCAGTTGTTCGACGCCAATCCCACGGGCGTCGAGGCAGGTCCCTCAAGCACCTATGTCCGTCCCTTGCCGCGTCGCCACCTGGAGCATCTTCTCCAGGTTGTAATACCCCTGGGGTGTGCGCTGGCCCGCCCTGCCACAGCTCACCGCGTCGGCGAGCAGGAACAGCCGCATCGCTACACCCGGCTCCTTGCCCAGCGCGTTCACCAGGCGGAGCCCGTCATACGAGCGCTCCGTGCCGTAGGGCGGATCGTTCAGAATGATGAGGACTCGCTTGCGTTCTGCCTCAGCCATGGTTGGCCCTCCTCACAACATAGCATCCTGAGCCAGGCGCTCGGCTCGCGCCGGCCGGGGGGCAGCCAGCTCCTCCTCGGGAGGGCGTGGCCCTGCGGCCAGCAGCACGAAGCCCGCTGCTGCCAGCAGGCCGAAGTAAGTGTAGTCCAGCCGCAGCCCTCCCAGCGCCACCACCCAGAGCCCCAGGGCGGGCAGACGCAGCGCCGGCGTCGAGAGCGCCGCCGCCACGGCGTAGACCAGCCCTGCCAGCGCCAGGCTGTGAAGCGCCGGCCCCAGGGCGCCGCCGAAACCGAAGTCCCAGATGACGAAGAACCTGGCTATGGATGGCTGGGCCAGGGCGAAGCCGGCGTACAGGACTGCGACCAGGCCGGCGACCAATGCCGCCCGCGGCTGCCAGCCCGCGCGCAAGGCCAGCGGCGCCGCCAGCGCGGCTGCCACTGCCAGCGCCTCGGCGATTGTGAGTGTCGCCCCGGTGCCTCCCGCCGCTCCCGCCAGGCGCGCCAGGAAGTGGGCGCTGGCGGCCAGATAGGCCCCGTACACCAGCCACAGCCACCCGCGCCGCCAGCCGCGCCAGGGTGAGCCGATGGCCGCTAGCGCCAGCGCCGCCGGTAGCCCTACTGCCTGCGCCAGCAGTCCCGGCAGGCCGGGCCCCCCGCCCCCGGCCAGGGAGAGGGCCCATCCGGCCAGGAGCAGCGCCGCCGCCCCGGCCGCCGCCCCACCGACTGCGACCCGGCCCAGGCGGCGCTCGCGCAGGGCGCCCAGCGCCAGCAGGCCCAGCAGCGCCACCGCCAGCACCCCCGCCAGGTTCAGGGACCAGAGCCCGGCCTGATAGGCCCAGCCCAGAGCGCCGGTGATGGCATCGCCTGATGGGAGCACCGGGCCCAGGCGCAGCAGCACCCGTAGCAGGATGAACTCGGCCAGCGCCGCGGCCGCCAGGGCCAGCGCCAGCGCCGTAAGCAGGGGACTCACCTGCCGGCTCCTTCGGCTGCGTTCGTGGGCGCTGTCTCCAGGGCCACCGCCGCCTCGGCCACGGCCGCCAGGGCGGGGTAGAACCGCAGCCGGGCATGCTCCCTGACTCGCGCTGCGAGCTGCGGGAGCCAGGGCGCCAGGTGCTCAGCTACGAACCTCGCCCGCGCGTCGGCGCAGACCTCGGCACGCTCCTGCCAGCCCTGCTCGCGGGCATAGACCTCCTTGGCGCACAGGGCGCCCAGGAACTCCAGCTCGACGCAGAGGTGGTCGGCCAGCTCCTTGGCCTGGGACGACACCTGGAAGCCGAAGACGCCGTAAAACGAGGCCACGTCTGCCAGGTCGTGGATGGCCCCCAGACCTCGGTTCCGCCCGTAGGAGGACCCGTTGAGCGGGCAGAGGACGTTGCGCTGGAAAAGATAGGTATGTTCCCCCTCCAGCCGGGATAAGTCCGTCCCCGTGCCTTCGCCCAGCGCCGCCTCCAGGGCCGGCAGCGCGGCCTCCAGGCCCAGGGCGCCCGCCAGGGCCCCCAGCTCACCCAGGTACTCGCCCGACGCCAGGGCCTCGCGCTGGGCTGCATCGGGGTAGGCAAAGCCCTGGGCCAGAAGGTGCGCCAGGCGCGCGCGGGCCATCAGCGTAGCGGTCGCAATGGCTGTCAAGCTCCCCCTCCTAGCAGGCTGCTGAAAGCCCGTCGAACCATCCCCCTTGTCCCCCTTCCTCTTCGGGAAGGGGGAGTTGAATCTGGGGGACACCCCCAGACC
>JACQGV010000010.1 GCA_016199375.1 Chloroflexota bacterium
CATCAAGTCGGACAGCTACTTGACGCCCACCACGGCCACAGTGCCAGCGTAGCAGGCTCGCTCGAGCTTGGCTTTCAAGACCGCGATCACGAGCTCTCCCGAGGGCAGCGCCGGACGCCATCAAAAAGAGGCAGCGGTGCCGGCCTGACGACGCCCGCACCCGCAGCGGCTGGCCCCTAGCTGCCCGGTGGCTCCAGGATAACGCGGGCATCCACGGCCACCGCCCCGTCCTTATAGGCGAAGATGGGGTTGAGGTCTATCTCCCTGATCTCGGGGTGCTTGTCCACAAAATCGGACAGGCGCAGGAGCAGGCCTTCCAGGCAGGCCACGTCGGCGGGCTCAGAGCCCCGGTACCCTTGCAGCAGGGGGAAGCCCTTGATCTCCCGTACCATCTGAGCAGCATCGCGCTGGGTGAGGGGCACGATGCGAAAGGCGACGTCCTTGAGGATCTCCACCAGGACGCCGCCCAGGCCGAACATCAGCACCGGCCCGAACTGGGGGTCCTTGGTCATGCCGATGATGACCTCGACGCCCGGGCGGGCCTGCTTCTGGACGGTGAGGCCGTTGATGCGGGCCTGGGGGGCCGCCTTCTTGACGGCGTCCATAATGGCGCCCCAGGCACCCCGCACCGCGGCCTCATCATGCAGGTTCAGCTTCACGCCCCCCACGTCGCTCTTGTGGGTAATGTCGGGAGAGTCTATCTTCATCACCACTGGGAAGCCGGCCTGCCGGGCCAGCTTGACCGCCTCATCCGGGCTTTTGACCAGGACAGGCGCAGTGCTGGTGATCTGAGCCTCTTTCAGCAGCTCCTTGGCCTCGATCTCCGAGAGCAAGGTCCTCTGCTCCTTGCGGGCCTGCTCGACGATGGTGGCGACACTCATAAGCGGGGGGCGCCTCCTTCCAGGCTTCAGCCAATCGAGTCCCCATTCTAGGGTTGGGGGCGCCGGGTGTCAAACGAATCAGGGGCTCTGGGGGCAGCCGGGCCCTTAGCCCCCTGGGGGCTGCCCGAACATCCGCGGGAAGCGCCGCCGGTCTACTCTGAGGAGAGCGGCGTACTTCTGGGCCGTCTCCAGGCATTGGCGGTCGCCGGTGCGCCGGTACCTGTTGAAGCTGTCCAGCATCTTGTCGGCGATGATGCCCATGTCAAAGCCCATGATGTAGCGCTCCGACATCTCGTTCAGCGCGCCCGCATAGACCTCGAAGTAGCCGGCCAGCTTCTGCAGCGTCTCCCGCTGCCCCACGACCTCAGCCAGCTCCTGGCCAGCGGCGAGCCGGTAGTAGCGCCGCCCCAGGTCCATGAAGTAGCCCCGCTCGAACCTGGGCCGGGGCTCCCTGCGCCGCCAGCGTGGGAGACGCCGGCCGACGGCGCCCGGGAACATGCCGGTCACAAACAGGGCGTTGTCCCCCAGCTTGCGGGAGACCTCGAAGACGTTCTGCGCCCGGTGGCTCTCCCGCAGCTCCGCCAGGATGGCGAAGAGGAAGTCGTACTGGACCCTGGGCGCCATCAACTCCCGGCTCCACAGGAACCGGGTCAGCAGGTCGCCCAGATAGTCGAGGACGGCGCCGTCCTGGCTGCGACGGTTAACGTAGAGCACCTTGATGAGGAACAGGTCGAACAGGCTGCGCAGCCGGATGTACTTGATCTGCCCGATGTCGTCGTAGAAGATGCCCAGGAGATCGTCCACCGTCCGGGCGAAGGAGGCATCGGCCACGTTGCGCCCCGGGCTGCGAGCGATGGCATCTTTCAGGGCTGCCACCCGTTGCTCCAGGTTCGCCAGTTCTTCCACGACTGCGACCTCCCGCCTGGCGTCGCCGCTCCCCTCCCTACATTGATAGCATCCCTGGGGTGAGCAGCACAGACCCTTGTGGCCGCCGCGACGGAGCAGTATACTCTACCCGGCAACCGAAGTGGCCCACGCGGGGCGCCATCGGCCCCACCCACATATGTAGGCGGGGCTTCCGCCGCCGGGACCTTTAAATCAGTCCGGAGAGGCTGGAAAGGGACCAGGATGCTAACGCACCTTCTACCAGGTCAACCGCTCCCCTTCCCAGCGCTGGGCAAGGGGAGTTTTGGTGTCTGAAACCATCGTCATGGGGCCGGCGGAGGTCCGCCGCGCCCTCACCCGCATCGCCCACGAGATCGTCGAGCGCAACGGCGGCTGCGAGGGGCTGCTCTTCGTGGGGATGCGCACCCGCGGCGCACCTCTGGCCCAGCGCCTGGCCCGCGAGATCGCGGCCTTCGAGGGCGCCCAGGTGCCCATCGGCGCCCTGGACATCAGCCTCTACCGCGACGACATCCATCACCTGCGGGCGCAGCCCGTGGTCCAGAGCACCGACATCCCGGTGGACGTGGCCGACCGCCCGGTGGTGCTGGTGGACGACGTCCTCTACACCGGGCGCAGCGCCCGCGCCGCCCTGGACGCCATCATGGACCTGGGGCGGCCCCGCTCGATCCAGCTCGCGGTGCTGGTGGACCGCGGCCATCGGGAGCTGCCCATCCGCGCCGACTATGTAGGCAGGAACATCCCCACCGCGCGCCCCCAGGCCGTCCAGGTGCGCCTCCTGGAGGTGGACGGGCGGGACGAGGTGGCGCTCATCACGCCCGGGGAGGAGCAGCCATGACGGCATCCAGAGGCCTCCAGCAGCGGGGCGCCGCCGGCACCTCCGCCAGCGTCGCCGAGGCCAAACGCCCGCCCGAAACGCCCGGCGTCACCTGGCGCCGGAAGCATATCCTCGACCTGGACGATTTCACCGCCGAGGAAGTGGAGCTGGTCCTGCAGACCGCCGCCGCCATGGCCCAGGTCCTGCGGCGGGGGATACCCCGTGTCCCCACCCTGCGGGGCCGCACCATTGTCACCCTCTTCTACGAGGCCAGCACCCGCACCCGCGTCGCCTTCGAGCTGGCCGCCAAGGCCCTCAGCGCCGACGTGGTCAGCGTGGCGGCCCAGACCTCCAGCGCCAGCAAGGGCGAGTCCCTGGTGGACACGGCGCGCACACTGCGGGCGATGGGGGCTGACGTGATCGTGATGCGGCACCCCAGCGCCGGGGCGCCCTACCTGCTCGCCGAACAGCAGGAGGCCAGCGTCATCAACGCCGGCGACGGCTGGCACGCCCATCCTTCCCAAGCGCTCCTGGACCTCTACACCCTGCGCCAGCACCTAGCGGACCTCCAGGGCCGCAAAGTGGTCATCGTCGGCGACATCCTCCACAGCCGGGTCGCCCGCTCCAACGTCTGGGGCCTCACCCATGCCGGCGCCCACGTGGTCCTCTGCGGCCCGCCGACCCTGGTCCCCAGCGATCTCGGCCCCGGCGCTGGAGACCCCCTGGGGCTGCCGCCAGTGGAGGTGGAGCCGGTCCTGGACCGGGCGCTGGAGGCGGCGGACGTGGTCATGGCGCTGCGGCTCCAGCGCGAGCGGCAGCAGGCGGGGCTCCTCACCGGCATCGCCGACTATATCAAGCACTACCAGGTCACGGCCTCCCGGCTGGCCCGGGCCAAACCGGGCGTCCTGTTCATGCACCCCGGGCCCATGAACGAGGGCATCGAGGTGGCGCCGGAGGTCGCCCGCGGGCCCCACTCGATGGTGGAGGAGCAGGTGAGCAACGGCGTCGCCGTGCGCATGGCCTTGCTCTATCTGATAGCCGGCACCCAGCCCAGGGCGCCGTCCTGAGCCTGCCGAAGGGTCGAAGGGATGACAAATGGACACATCTAGCGTCCCCACACTGATAACCGGCGGAAGGCTCGTGGACCCCTCCCAGGGGCTCGACGGCCCCGCCGACGTGCTGCTGGTCAACGGCACCGTCGCCTGGAGCGGCCAGGGGCGCCCGCCCCAGGCGCCCGAGCGGACCCTCGACGCCGCCGGCCTGGTCGTGGCGCCGGGGTTCATTGACCTGCACTGCCACCTCCGCGAGCCCGGCCAGGAGGACAAGGAGACCATCGCCAGCGGCACCCAGGCGGCGGCGCGGGGCGGGTTCACGACCGTCTGCGCCATGCCCAACACCGTGCCGCCCGTGGACAACCGGGCGCTGGTGGAGTGGACCCTGGAGCGGGCGCGGGCCATGGCGGCGGTGCGAGTCCTGCCCCTGGCCTGCGTTACCGTGGGCCGCCGTGGCAAGGAGCTGGCGGAGCTGGAGGACATGGCCGACGCCGGCGCCGTCGGCTTCAGCGACGACGGCGACTGCGTGGCCAGCTCCCGGCTGATGCGCTCGGCCCTGGAGTACTCCCGCCACCTGGGCCTGCCGGTCATAGACCACTGCGAGGACCCCGAGCTGGTCGCGGAAGGGAGCGCCAACGAGGGCTACGTGGCCACCCGGCTGGGGCTGAGAGGGCGTCCGGCGGCGGCCGAGGAGGCCAGCGTCGCCCGGGACATCGCCCTGGCCCGGCTCACGGGCGGCCGCCTGCACATCGCCCACCTGAGCACCGCCGCCGCCCTGGAGCACGTGCGCCGCGCCAAGGAGGCGGGGCTGCCGGTGACCGCCGAGGTCACGCCCCATCACCTGACCCTCAACGAGGAGCGCTGCTGCGGCTGGGGCTGGGGGACCGAGGCCAGCTTCTTGAAAGTGGAGCGGGTGCCACGGTCGGCGTCCTTCGACACCAGCGCCAGGGTCAACCCGCCCTTGCGGACGACAGCCGACGTGAAGGCCCTGCGCCGCGCCCTGGCCGAGGGGCTGATTGACGCCATCGCCACCGACCACGCGCCTCATACTGTCCCGGACAAGCTGTGCGAGTTCGACGCCGCGGCGCCCGGCATCAGCGGTCTGGAGACCGCCTTCGGCGTCGCCCTGGCCCTGGTCCACCGGGGCGAGCTGGACCTGCCGACCCTCATCGCCCGCCTCACGGTCGGCCCCGCGCGCGTCCTGGGCTACGGCCCTCACCCCAACCCTCTCCCAGTGGGAGAGGGCAGGGTGAGGGTGGCGCCTCGCTCCCAGCCGCAAGATCAGGACCCGCTGGCCGTCAGCTGAGCCCAGACGACCCCGTCGCTGTCCTCCCGGGAGTCCAGCGGGCTCTCACCGCCAAGCTCGCTCGGCTGGGAATCAAGGCCCTGCGCGACCTCCTCTACACCGTCCCCCGGCGCTACCTTGACTACAGCCAGCGGGTGCCCGTGGGCCAGCTCCAGCCGGGGCGGGAGTCCACCATAGAGGGCCTCATCTGGGAGACCCGCAAGG
>JACQGV010000171.1 GCA_016199375.1 Chloroflexota bacterium
CTAGCTATGACCTCCAAGCTGGACGTGCTGCGGCCCAAGATCGAGGCCGAGGAGGAGGCCTGGGTCACCACCTTCCGCCCCGACGGCTCCCAGGCGCGGGTGCCCGTCTGGTTCGCCCTGGGGCGCTCCAAGGTGTACATCCTGACCGACCGCTCCACCAAGAAAGCCGCCAACCTGCGCCGCGACCGCCGCGTCGAGCTGGCCTTCGGCTCCCGCGAGAGCCGGCGCCGTCTGAAGGGGCGGGCCGGCCTCTCCCGCAGCCGGAGCCGCGTCGCCTGGTTCATGAAGCAGGTCTGGGCCAAGTATGGCAAGCCCTACCGGCGCTGGGTGAAGGGCATGGAGGACTACGCCTACGATACTGGCGTGCTCATCATCGTGACCCCGGAGTGAATCCCCTCTCCCCCTGGGAGAGGGTTGGGGTGAGAGGACTACGCCTACGACACCGGCGTGCTCATTGTGGTCACCCCGGAGTGAATCCCCTCTCCCCCTGGAAGAGGGTGGGGGTGAGAGGACTACGCCTACGACACCGGCGTGCTCATCATCGTGACCCCGGAGTGAATCCCCTCTCCCCCTGGGAGAGGGTGGGGGTGAGGGCTAAGCCACCCCGGTCTATCGTCATTGGAGTGGCCCCGAGGAGCAAACCGAGCATGGAGCCCATCCGCAGCCTGCTGTTCGTGCCCGGCAACCGGCAGAAGATGCTGGACAAGGCCCGCGACGTGCCCGCCGACGTGCTGGTGCCCGACCTGGAGGACTCGGTGCCGCCCGAGGAGAAGGCCGCCGCCCGCAAGGTTGTCGCCGCCAACCTGGCGGGCTTCGCCATCCGGGGCCAGCACCTCTTCGTCCGCATCAACGCCCTCTCCACCGGACTGGGCGAGGAGGACCTGGACGCCGTGCTGGGGCCCCAGATCGAGGGTATCAGCGTCGGCAAGGCCGACTCCGCCACGGACCTGGTGGAGCTGGACCGGCTGCTGGGCCGCATGGAGCGGCGCAAGGGGCTGCCCGCTGGCTCCATCGCGGTCATCCCCTGGATCGAGAGCGCCCTGGGCATCATCAGCGCCCACGACATCGCCCGCGCCTCGCCGCGCATCGTCGCCATCTCCTTCGGCGCCGACGACTTCACCGCCGACATGGGCATCCCCCGCACCAAAGAGGGCACCGAGCAGTTCTACCCCCGGGCCGCCGTCGCCATCGCCGCCCGGGCGGCGGGGGTCATGGCCTTCGACACCCCCTTCGTGGACTTCCGGGACGAAGAGGGGCTCGCCCGCGACTGCGCCAGCGTGCGCCAGCTCGGCTACACCGGCAAGTGGTGCATCCACCCCGGCCAGGTGGCCACCGTCAACCGGCTGTTCACCCCCTCGGAGGAGGAGGTCGCCTACTGCCGCCGGGTGGCGGCGGCCTTCGACGAGGCGGTGGCCCGGGGCACCGCGGCCACCAGCGTGGACGGGCGCATGATAGACGTCCCCGGCTACCAGCGGGCCCAACGCATCCTGGACCTGGCGGCGGCCATCGCCCGGCGGGAGCGGGGGGGCGCTGCGGGGGGCCGGGCATAAGAAGCAGGTTGCAGCCCCCTGGGGACTGTGCTATCATCGGCGATGCTGCCCAGCAGCCACCGGCTGGCAAGGCCAGCCCCGGAGCCACATGCGTGTAAGAAGCAAGCCTAACAGACGACCGACGGCGGGGGCCGCCGCCGTACCGCAGGACATCCCCAGCAATGGGGATGTTTGTTCGTCGGGGGCGAGGCGGACGGAGAGGCAGCGAGCATGACTACCAGGCAAGAGCTGTTCAAAGAGCTGGAGCAGCGCGAGCGTAAGCTCCTGGGGATGGGCGGTCCCGACGAGGTCGCCCGCCAGCACGAGCGCAAAAAGCTCACCGCCCGCGAGCGCCTGGCCCTGCTCTTCGACGAGGGCTCCTTCCAGGAGCTCGACATGCTGGTCCGCCACCGCGCCACCGGCTTCGGCCTGGACAAGCTGGAGATCCCCGCCGACGGCGTCATCACGGGGCACGGCTTGATCAGCGGCCGCCCAGCCTTCGCCTACGCCCAGGACTTCACCGCCCGCGGTGGCACCCTGGGTGAGGCCCACGCCCAGAAGATCGTCAAGGTCATGGACCTGGCCATGAAGGTGGGCGCCCCCATCATCGGCATCAACGACGGCGGCGGCGCGCGCATCCAGGAAGGGATAGACGCCCTCAAGGGCTACGGCGATATCTTCCTGCGCAACTCCTGGGCCTCCGGCGTCATCCCCCAGATCTCCGCCATCATGGGTCCCACCGCCGGTGGCGGCGTCTACTCGCCCGCCATGACCGACTGGGTCTTCATGGTGAAGGGCTCCAGCTACATGTTCATCACCGGCCCCGATGTCATCAAACAGGTCACCGGCGAGGAGATCAGCTTCGAGGACCTGGGCGGCGCCGATGCTCACACCAAGAAGAGCGGCGTAGCCCATTTCGCCTCCGAGAGCGACCAGGACTGCATCGAGCGCATGAAGGAGCTGCTGAGCTACCTCCCCCAGAACAATATGGAGGACCCGCCCCGGGTGGACCTGGGTGACGACCCGGCCCGCGAGGACCCCGAGCTGGACAGCCTGATACCTGAGGACACGCGCAAGGCCTACGACGTCAAACGGGTGATCCATTCCTTCTGCGACGCGGGGGCCTTCCTGGAGCCCCAGCCGGACTACGCCCCCAACCTGGTCATCGCCTTCGGCAGGATGAACGGCCGCACCGTGGGCTTCATCGCCAACCAGGCCGCCTACCTGGCCGGCGTGCTGGACGTCAACTCCTCCGACAAGGCGGCCCGGTTCATCCGTTTCTGCGATGCCTTCAACATACCCCTCATCACCCTGGCCGATAACCCGGGGTATCTGCCCGGGACCGACCAGGAGTGGACCGGGATCATCCGCCATGGGGCCAAGCTGCTCTGGAGCTACGCCGAGGCCACGGTGCCCAAGATTACCGTGATCCTGCGCAAGGACTACGGCGGCGCCTACATCGCCATGTGCAGCCGCCACCTGGGCGCTGACTTCGCCTTCGCCTGGCCCACCGCCGAGATCGCCGTCATGGGCGCCGAGCCCGCCGCCCAGATCATCCACCGGCGGGAGATTCAGGCCGCCGAGGACAAGGCCAAGAAGCTCCAGGAGAAGGTGGCGGAGTACCAGGCGCTCCTCTACAATCCCTATATCGCCGCCAGCCGGGGCTATGTGGACGCCGTCATCCGGCCCAGCCAGACCCGCCGGCGGATCATCGAGTCCCTGGATCTGCTGAGCACCAAGCGGGAGAGCCGACCCGCCAAGAAACACGGCAACATCCCGATGTAGCAATGACAATGCCAGCGATACCAGCCAGGACCATGGCCGCCATCACCGCCGCCGTGCAGTTGTACCTGGAGGAGGAGCAGCGCCCCGCCCACCACCCGCCTCCTCGCCCCAGGACAGCGGCCGCCGCCTGGGCCGACTATGGCCGCAGCGAGCTGATGCGCCAGCGCACGGCCTGGCAACTGCGGCTGGCCCGCTAGCGTCCCGTCTTAGCTAGGAGAGAGACCCGATGTCTGCCAAGAGACAAGCAGCGCCCAACGCGCCCAAGCCAGCCCCCGGAAAGGCCCCGGAGCCCCCGGCCCGGCCGGTCAAGATAACCGATGTCACCTTCCGCGACGGCCACCAGTCGGTCTGGGCCACCCGCATGCGCACCGAGGACATGGAGCCCGTGGCCGAGGAGCTGGACCGCGCCGGGTTCCACTCCGTCGAGGTCTGGGGCGGCGCCACCTTCGACGTCTGCACCCGCTTCCTGGGCGAAGACCCCTGGGACCGGGTCCGGCGCCTGAAGCGGATGATGCCCAAGACCCCCCTTCAGATGCTCCTCCGCGGCCAGAACCTGGTGGGCTACCGCAACTACGCCGACGATGTGGTGCGCGCCTTCGTAGACCATGCCGCCGAGGTCGGCATGGATATCTTCCGCGTCTTCGACGCCCTCAACGACGAGCGCAACATGGAAGCGCCCTTCAAGGCCATCAAGGAGACCGGCAAACACATCCAGGCCTGCATCTGCTACTCCCTCACCGAGCGGCGCATGGGGGGCGAGATCTTCAACCTGGAGTACTACCTCCAGAAGGCCCAGCTCCTCCAGGACATGGGGGCCGACTCCCTCTGCATCAAGGACATGGCCGGCATCGTCGCCCCCTTCGACGTCTACGACCTGGTGACGGCCCTCAAGGGCGTCCTGCACATACCAATCCAGCTCCACTCCCACTACACCAGCGGCATGGCCGCCATGACCGCCCTCAAGGCCATCGAGGCCGGCGTGGACATCGTGGACACCGCCCTGGCGCCCCTGGCGCTGCGGTCCAGCCACCCGGCCGCCGAGCCCCTTGCCGTCACCTTGCAAGGGACCCCTTGGGAGACCCCCCTGGACCTCCACCACCTCCTGAAGATAGACGAGTTCCTGGAGTCCATCGCCCCCAAGTACCGCGACCTCCTGGACAGCTCCCACCAGTCCGTCATAGATACGGCCGTCCTGGAGCACCAGGTGCCCGGAGGCATGATCAGCAACCTCGTATCCCAGCTCAGGGAGGCCGGCGCCCTGGACCGTATCCAGGAGGTCTACGAGGAGATCCCCCGCACCCGCAAGGACCTGGGCTACCCGCCCCTGGTAACCCCCACCAGCCAGATCGTCGGCATCCAGGCTGTGCAGAACGTCCTCTTCGGCCGCTACAAGATGATCTCCGCCCAGGTGAAGGACTACTGCTACGGGCTCTACGGGCGGCCGCCCCGCCCCATAGACCCCGAGGTGCAGCGGATCGCCCTCAAAGGCTACGAGCGCGGCGAGAAGCCCATCACCGGCCGGCCCGGAGACATCCTGCAGCCGGAGTTGGGGAAGGCCAAGGAGGCCACCAAAGGCCTCGCCAAAGACATCGGCGACGTGCTGACCTACGCCCTCTACCCCACCACCGGGCAGCGCTTCCTGCGCTGGAAGTACGGCCTGGAGCCGGTCCCGCCGGAGGTCAAGCCCAAGGCCCTGGAGGACATCCGGAGCGAGGATGAGCTCATCGCCAAGGCCAAGGCCGGCAAGCTGGTGGAGCGACCGCAGCGCCCGGCGCCGGAGAAGAGCGCCAACGCGCGCACGTTCAACGTCTTCATAGACGGCCAGCACTTCGAGGTGGAGGTGGACCCGGTGGGTGGCATGACGGTGGCCGCCGCCCCTGCCCCGGCGGCAGCCCGGCCCGCGCCAGCAGCTCCCGCCGCTCCCTCCTCCCGCCCCGCGGCGACGCCGGCGCCCGCCAAGCCGCCGCCCGCTGCCACGCCGGCGGTGGCGGCCGGCGAGACCGCCCTCACCGCGCCCATGCCGGGCATGGTGATCCGCTACGAAGTGCAGGAGGGCGCGTCCGTCAAGGCGGGCGACGTGGTGGTCATCCTGGAGGCTATGAAGATGGAGAACGCCCTGCCCGCTCCGCGGGATGGCGTCGTCAAGGCCCTCACCTGTGCCCCTGGGGTCAGCGTGCAGCGGAACGCGGTCTTGGCTATACTAGTCTGAAGGTCAGTGCAAGGCATGAGCGGCGAGCGGTTGACAAACAGGCGGATAATGGCTTCGCAGGCATGAACAAGGGGGGTGCAATACCCCCCTTTTATTACGCGTCGCGCGCCTCCCGCTGGGAGGCGAGGAAAACGGAGGCCAGCCGGCATGACCACGAGAAGTGAGATCATCATGCGCCTGGGGGGCGAGGGGGGCGAGGGCGTCATCTCTGCCGGAGACTTCTTCGCCCAGGGCTCGGCCCGCACCGGCTACCACCTCTTCACCTTTCGGACCTACCCCGCGGAGATCAAGGGCGGACACGCCTGGTACCAGGTCCGGGTAGGGCCCAATCCGGTCCGGTCCATGGGCGACGGCGTGGATGTCCTGGTAGCCTTCAACGCCGAGGCCTATTTCAACCATAAGGATACCCTCAACCCCGACGGCGTCCTCATCTACGATCCGGACACCGTAACGCCTGCAGGCGGCCATAAGACCGTCTACCCTATACCCTTCAACAAGATCGCCAAGGACGAGCTGAACTTCTTCCGCGGCAAGAACATGGTCGTCACCGGCGCCATCGCCGGCCTCTTCGGCCTGGAGCCCAGCTCTTTGGAGGGGCTCATCAAGCAGCGCTTCCACCGGCGCCCGGAGCTCTTGGAACAGAACCTGCGGGCCCTCTACAACGGGTACGACTTCGCCCGCAAGAAGCTGGAGAAGCAGGACCCGTTCTACCTGGGCGAGCCCGCCACCCGGGTGGCGCGGCTGGTATTGAGCGGCAACGACGCCATCGTCGCGGGCGCCCTCTTCGCCGGCTGCCGCTACTACGCCGGCTACCCCATCACCCCGGCCTCCGAGATCCTGGAGGGCATGGCCAAGGAGTTGCCCAAGCTGGGTGGCGTCTCCCTGCAGGCCGAGGACGAGATCGCGTCCATCGGCTCCGTCATCGGCGCCTCCTTCGCCGGCGCCAAGGCCATGACCGCCACCTCCGGGCCGGGCCTGGCCCTCATGACCGAGTTCCTGGGCTATGCCGGGATGTCCGAGACCCCCTGCGTCATCGTAGACGCCCAGCGCTCGGGGCCCAGCACCGGCATGCCCACCAAGCTGGAGCAGGGCGACCTGAACCACTCCCTCTACGCCGGCCACGGCGACTTCCCCCGCGCGGTGATAGCCCCAGGGTCCGTGGGCGACTGCTTCTTCCAGATCATCAACGCCTTCAATATGGCGGAGCGCTACCAGCTGCCGGTGATCTTCCTGTCGGACCAGTCCCTCTCCCACCGCACCGAGGCCGTCACCATGCCCGACCTGGGCAAGATCAAGGTAACGGACCGCTTGCAGCCCTCCGCCGCCGACCTCAAGAACTCCCACTTCCAGCGCTATCGGCTCACCGCGAGCGGCATCTCCCCCATGTCCGTGCCCGGCACCCCTGGAGGCATGTACGTGGCGCCCGGCCTGGAGCACGACGAGCTGGGCCACGTGGACAACCCCCTGGAGAGCCACCTGAAGATGATGCCCAAGCGCCAGGCCAAGGTCGAGGCGTGCCGCCAAGAGGCCAGCCGTGACTGCTGCGCCCGCTATGGCGACCCCGACGCCAAGATCGGCCTCATCGGCTGGGGCTCCACCGAGGGCGCCATCCAGGAGGCAGTGGACCGGGCCCGGGCCGCCGGCCACAAAGTGGCCGCCCTGCACCCCAAGGTCGTCTATCCCCTGCCCTTCGAGGAGATCCAGCGCTTCGTGGACTCCGTCTCGCACGTGATCGTACCCGAGGTGAACTTCAGCGGGCAGTTCGCCCGCTACCTGCGCACCGAAGTGGATGTCCATCCGATCCGGGTCAACAAGTACGCGGGCCTACCCTTCATGCCCAGGGAGATCTACCGCAAGATAGAAGAGGTGGCGAACCATGCCTGAGACCATGGCCCAACTCATCACCCTCGCCCCCAAGGACTTCCGGAGCGAGGTCAAGCCCACCTGGTGCCCTGGCTGCGGCGACTTCGGGGTGCTCTCGGCCACCTACAAGGCCCTGGCCGACCTGCACCTGAAGCGCGAGGAGGTAGTGGTAGTCTCGGGCATCGGCTGCTCCAGCCGCTTCCCCTACTTCCTGAGCACCTATGGCATGCACACCCTGCACGGGCGGGCCCTGCCGGTGGCCACGGGCATCAAGCTGACGCGGCCCGATCTTACCGTCCTGGCTGCCGGCGGCGACGGCGACCTCTTCAGCATCGGCGCCGGCCACACCCCCCACGCTGCCGCCCGCAACATAGACATCTGTGTCCTGAACATGGACAACCAGACCTACGGACTCACCAAGGCCCAGGCCTCGCCCACCTCCCTCCTGGGCCACAAGAGCAAGTCCACCCCCTACGGTGTCATCGCCCAGCCCATGAACCCCGTACTGCTGGCCCTCGCCGCCGGCGCCAGCTTCGTGGCCCGTGGCTACTCGGCGCGGCCCAAGCTGCTCACCGATATGATCAAGGCGGGCATCACCCACAAGGGCTTCGCCTTCATCCACACCCAGAGCCCCTGCGTGGAGTTCCACAACACCTTCGAGTACTATGACCAGCGCGTGGAGGAGGTGCCCGCCGACCACAACCCCAGGGACCTGGAGGCAGCCATGAGGCTGGCCCTGCACCCGGACAAGTTCTACGTGGGGATCATCTATCAGAACGAGCGGCCCACCTTCGAGATCACCGCCCATGAATTCGAGCAGGAGGTCAGGCCCTTCGACGGCGCGGCGTACCTGAGCCAGTTCGCATGACAACGCCTAACCTGTTAGCGGCGAGTCGAAAGTAGCGCCGGGGGCGCTATTTTCTTGCGGGTATGAGAGCAGGCCCACGTCTCGCGGGCCCGCAGTAAAGGAGCGGTCATGGCAAAGGTCTACACGGTCACCTTCATCCCTGGGGATGGCACCGGCCCCGAGATCGCCGAGGCGACCCGGCGGGCGCTGGAGGCCACCGGCGTCAAGTTCCAGTGGGAAGTGCAGGACGCCGGCATTGATGTCATGGCCAAGGAAGGCACTCCCCTGCCCCAGCGGGTCTTGGACTCCATCAGGAAGAACAAGATAGCGATCAAGGGGCCCATCACCACCCCCGTGGGGACCGGCTTCCGCAGCGTCAACGTAGCCCTGCGCAAAGAGCTGGACCTCTACGCCTGCGTCCGTCCCTGCAAGAGCTACCCTGGTGTCCGCTCCCGCTACCAGAACGTTGACATCATTATCGTCCGCGAGAACACCGAGGATCTCTACGCCGGCATCGAGTTCGAGCAAGGCAAGCCCGAGACCCTGGACCTCATCAAGTGGCTCTCCAGCCATGGGGAGAAGAAGAAGA
>JACQGV010000174.1 GCA_016199375.1 Chloroflexota bacterium
CAGCCCGGCAACCAGAACGCCCGCCAGCACGGCTTCTACTCCCGCTTCCTCTCCCCCGACGACCAGCTCGCCCTCGAAGAGGCCGCCCAGCTCCGCGACCTCCTCCCCGAGCTCGCCCTCATGCGCGTCAAGCTCCAGTGGCTCGCCAACCGCCCCGACTGCTCCCCCCAGCTCATCGTCCAGGCCATCCGCACCGTCGCCCGCCTCCTGGACGTCCACCGCCGGCTCACCGCCTCCGCGTCTCCCGGCGGCTCCGACGGTCCTGGTCGCCCATGACGAAGCTCGGATTCGTTTCCCCGAAAATTTTTTCTCCAGGTGTAGAACCCACGAAACGAATGCCTCACACGATCAGCCTCGCGTCGCCCAAGGAGAGGCGGCGGGTGCTACAATGGGCGCCACAAGCGATGCTCTACTTTTTGCTTACGCTGCTCTTTCTGGCCTTCGGGGTCTTCCTGGCCTACCGAGGGGTCGTCAGCCTGCGCCGCAGGGTCTATCGGAGCTGGTGGCCGGGCTGGCTGCGGGCGGGGCCGCCGGAGTACACGGGGCGGCCGGCGACCACCAAGAGCGTGCTGGACATCATGTTCGGCAGCTTTCTTATTATCCTGACTGTCCTGTACCTGGCGGCGGCTATCGCCAATCGCTGAGGGGTGGCCGGGGCCAATCCCCAACCTAAGGGCTCTCAGCGCCGACAGTACCTTGGCTTCTTAGGAGAGGGACCCGCGAGCATGGCGGCGAAGCGCCTTACCCTGCGATCTTCCGGGTGAAGTCGGCGACGGCGCGCTCTAGCTGCCGCTGCCGCAGCGCCATAGTCACGTCGCCGCGGGTCCTCTCGATGATGCTGCGGGCCACGTCGGTGGAGCGCCGCAGGCCGCCGGTGAGGGCGTCGGGGTAGTCCATGGTGACCAGCACGCCGTAGATGTCGTCCATGGCCCGCAGCACCTCCTCGCAGCGGGTGAGGTCGTCGGTGCGGATGCGGTCCAGCAGGTGTCGGCGCAGCTCCCCCACCGCCTCGGCCAGGCCGTTCAGGTAAGCGGGGGAGGGCACCGCCAGCTCCTCCGGCGTGGGGACAGGCTCGCCCCGCACCAGCGCCAGGGTGGAGCAGGCCTCGGCGTACTCCTTCTGGGCGTCGTGGACGAAGCCGGCCCAGTAGATGTCGGTGTGGCCGGCCAGGGCGCGGTCAACCTGGCGGAGGTTCGCCAGCGCCTGGGCGATGAAGTCCTCGGCCAGGGTGAACTCGCCGCGGTGGACGGCGCGGATGGCGTTGGAGCAGTGGCGGATGGTCTCGCGGCTGAGGCGCAGCGCCTCCTCACGGGCCTGGTGCTTGGCGGTGAGGCCCGCGCGGACCCGGTCGGCGATGGCGTCGAGGCTGGCTGTTGATGCTGGCATCGGACCCTCCGTTTACGCGCTTAAGTTAGCTAATGCGAACTGACAGGTGACGCCGCGTCGCAAGCGGGCTGCGCTAGCGTGGGGGCTCAGCTGTTGCGGAGGCGCGACTGTCAGCCCCCCCAGCTTATCACGCCGCTTAGGTTAGCTCTCTTTACCGGGCTGCGCACGTTGGTTGACAGGCCAGGGGAAGGGGACTAGCATCGGCCTGAACGGCGCTGGAGGCCAGGCTCACCTCCGCCACCAGTTGAAATGGGGAATCCAAGGAGATATGAAAGCCTACGAATTTGTCACTGTCTGGCGCATCAAAGCACCCATTAAATCTGTCTGGAACGAGATTTATCACGCTGAAGTGTGGCCCACCTGGTGGAAGGGCGTCGAGAGTGTGGTTGAGGTGCGCAAAGGAGATGAGAGGGGGGTGGGCAGTATTCACTCCTACACCTGGAAGAGCAAGCTTCCCTACAGGCTGACCTTTGCGATGCAAACGGTGCGTGTTGAGCCGCCGGTGTTATTGGAAGGGGTTGCGAGTGGTGAATTGGAGGGGAGGGGGCTATGGCAGTTGTCGAGCCAGGGGAGCGAAACGATCGCCAGGTATGATTGGAAGGTACAGACGACGCAGCGGTGGATGAATCTGCTGGCACCGATTGCCCGTCCGGTATTCAAGTGGAATCATGATGTGGTGATGAGCTGGGGGGCAACGGGACTGGCAAAAAGACTGGGAGTAAGTGTAGCTGAGCAAAAGGGGGATTGAAGGTGGGGGATGCCCCCACACCCCCAGCAGTCCCGACCCATCGGGACTGCACACTCCGAAGGGCGCCGCTTTCGGATAGGCTCTTAGACGGTCAGCGGGGTGTCGTCGCGGTTGGCCCACTCGCCCATGGAGCCATCGTAGACGCGCACCTGCTCGAAGCCCAGCAGCCGCAGGGCAAAGACTCCGTGCGCCGCACGGATGCCCCCCTGTCAGTAGGTGACAACCCGCTTTGCGGGGGTGATGCCGCGCGCGGCCAGCATCCGCCGCAGCTCGGCGGCGGGCTTGAACTGGCGCTCGGGAGGCCCCTCCATCAGCTCCCGCCACTCCAGGTGGACGGCGCCGGGGACATGGCCGCGGCGCTTGTTGCCGCGGTCGTTCTCGCCCGTCCACTCCTCGCGGCTGCGCACGTCCCAGACCACCGTCGCAGGAGCCTGCCCTGAGCCTGTCGAAGGGTCGTCGAGGCCGGCGCGCACCCCGTCGAGGGTGCAGAGCAGGGTGTCGTTCAGCGTCGCCCGGAACTGGCTGCGGGCCGGGCGGGGGACTTGAGAGGTGAGGGGCCGCCCTTCGTGGAGCCACTTGTTGAAGCCCCCGTTGAGCACCCGCACGTTGCGGTGGCCGAAGTGGTCGCAGACCCACCAGACCCGGGCGGCGTAGAGGCTGGCGTTGTCGTCGTAGAGGACGACGGGCGAGTCGTTGGCGACGCCGCGGGCGGCCATCAGCTCCTCGAACTGCTGGGGCGGCATGACGAAGAGGCTCTGGTCGCCTTTGAGGTAGGGATGGGGCAGGCCCACAGCGCCCGGAATGTGGGCGCGGGCGTAGGCGTCGGGCATGCCGCAGTCAATGATGCGCAGGGAGGGGTCGTTCAGGTGCTCCGCCAGCCAGGCGGTGCTGCAGAGCAGCTCCGGGTGCGCGTAGTCTTCCATCCGGCCTCCTTCCACTCGGGCTCGTGGTTCCCTTCGGCTCCGCTCGGGGTAAACTCTCGGCTCACCACGATGCTTCGACAAGCTCAGCATGAACGGATTGTAAAGACGCTCGTCCTGAGCCTGTCGAAGGATGAGCCCTTGGCTCGGTGAGGTTCTTGGTTCGACAGAGCTTGCCCTGAGCCTGCCGAAGGGCTCAGGACGAACGGGACTGTCAGTCCAGCCC
>JACQGV010000173.1 GCA_016199375.1 Chloroflexota bacterium
GCCCCAGACTGGCCCAGGGCCGTCTGCGGCGGTCTTGCCTGCCCGCGGTGCCGCCCTATATTACGGCATTGGGGGCGGAAGAGCAGCAGGCCCCGCTCAAAGAGGCGCGCCGCTAGTGCATCTCCCTCTCGTCCTCCTTGACACCGCCACTGGGGCTGGATATACTTCCAAACTGGCGTTCAAACCATCTCAACGGATGGCCTGGGCTTCTTTTTGCCCCAGCGGTTCAGAGGGAGGGCGGGTGTGCCCACGATAAGTCAGTTGGTGCGCAAGGGCCGCCGGCCCTTGCCGAAGAAGACCAAGGCGCCGGCCCTGCGCTTCTTCTATAACGCGCTGCGTAACCGGACCCAGCGGGGCCAGGGCTCGCCCCAGAAGCGAGGGGTGTGCACCCAGGTGAAGACCATGACCCCGAAGAAGCCCAACTCGGCGCTGCGCAAGATCGCGCGGGTGCGGCTGACCAACGGCATTGAGGTCACCGCCTACATACCGGGCGAGGGGCACACGCTCCAGGAGCACTCCGTAGTGCTCATCCGCGGGGGCAGGGTCAAGGACCTGCCGGGGGTACGCTACCATATCATCCGGGGGTCTTTGGATACGACGGGGGTCCGCAACCGCCAGCAAGGGCGCAGCAAGTACGGCGCCAAGAAGAGCCAGGGCCCGGCCACGGCCTGACGCCCGGGGACGGCCTGACGTAAGGATAGGAGACCATGCCGCGGCGTAGCGCAGCCGAGAGAAGGGCGATAGCCCCGGACCCTAAGTACAACAGCGTCTCCTTGGCGCGCTTCATCAACAAGGTGATGCAGCGGGGCAAGAAGAGCGTGGCCCAGACGATTGTCTACCGGGCGCTAGAGGATCTGGAGCGCCAGGAGCGCAAGCCGGCCCTCGACATCTTCGAGCAGGCGGTGCGCAACTGCACTCCACTGCTTGAGGTCAAGCCCCGGCGGGTGGGCGGCGCCACCTACCAGGTGCCGGTGGAGATCCGGGCGGAGCGGCGCACCACCCTGGCCATGCGCTGGATGCTCCAGTCGGCGCAGTCCCGCAAGGGCCAGCCGATGCACCGGCGCCTGGCCGCCGAGCTGCTGGACGCCTACAAGGGGACCGGGACTACCGTGAAGAAGAAGGAGGATACCCACCGCATGGCGGAGGCCAACAAGGCTTTCGTCCACTATCGTTGGTAACAGCCAGGCTTTCGTAATGGGCGGCGGAGCGTCCGTCGCCCATCTTTTTGCCAGGGAGCTCCCGCCACCGGGCCCAGCGGCCGGGGCGGGCTCTGAAACCGGCGACGGTCATAGGTTGGGTGACATCTGATGCCCAGGGCATTCCCGCTCGAACGAGTCCGCAACATAGGGATCATCGCTCACATTGACGCGGGGAAGACCACCGTCAGCGAGCGTATCCTGTATTACACCGGCCGCACCTACAAGATGGGCGAGGTCCATGAGGGCACAGCCGTCATGGACTGGATGCCCCAGGAGCGGGAGCGGGGCATCACCATCACCGCCGCCGCTACCACGGCCAACTGGCGCGAGCACCAGGTCAACATCATAGATACCCCGGGCCATGTGGACTTCACCGTGGAGGTGGAGCGCAGCCTGCGGGTCCTGGACGGCGGCGTGGTGGTCTTCGACGCCGTGGCGGGCGTCGAGCCCCAGTCCGAGACCGTCTGGCGCCAGGCCGACAAGTACCGCGTGCCCCGGGTCTGCTTCATCAACAAGATGGACCGGGTGGGCGCCGACTACCCCCACACCATCCGCATGATCGCCGACCGCCTGCAGGCCGTCCCCTGCCCCATCCAGTACCCGCTCGGCCGCGAGGAGGCTTTCCAGGGGATGGTGGACCTCATGACCGGTAAGGCCTGGGTCTTCGGCGACGACCGCGACCAACCGCCCCAAGAGGTGCCGGTGCCCGAGGAGTGCCGCGAGGAGGTCGCCGAGTACCACCGGGTCATGGTGGAGCGCATCTCCGAGACCGACGATGTCCTGCTGGAAGCCTATGTGGAAGGGCGTGAGGTTTCCGGGGAGCAGTTGAAGCAGGCCTTGCGGCGCGCCACCATCGCGGCCCGCCTCGTCCCGGTCCTCTGCGGCAGCGCCCTGAAGAACAAGGGCGTCCGGGCCCTGCTGGACGCGGTGGTGGACTACCTCCCCTCGCCCCTCGACGTGCCGCCGTTGGCCGGGGAGAACCCCCGGACGGGGCAGCAGGAGGAGCGGCCCGCCCGGGACGAGGCCCCCTTCAGCGCCCTGGTCTTCAAGATCGTCTCCGATCCCTATATCGGCCGGCTGGCCTACCTGCGGGTGTACTCCGGCGTGGCCCGGACGGGCGCTGCCATCTATAACACCAACCAAGACCGCCGGGAGCGCTTCGGTCGCCTGGTCCTGATGCACGCCAACCGCAGGGAAGAAGTGGAAGAATTGCCCGCCGGCAGCATCGGGGCCGCCGTGGGCCTCAAGAGCACCTACACCGGCGATACTATCTGCGATCCCCAGGCCCCGGTCCGCTTCGAGAGCATCGTCTTCCCGGAGCCCGTCATCTCCATGGCCATTGAGCCCAAGAGCAAGGCCGATGAGGACAGGCTGGGCGAGGTCATCCAACGGCTGACCGACGAGGACCCGACCTTCCACGCCCGCTTCGACGCCGAGACGAGCCAGACCATCATCTCGGGGATGGGGGAGCTGCACCTGGACATCATCGCCGACCGTATGCTCCGGGAGTACCGGTTGGAGGCCCGGCTGGGCCGGCCCCAGGTAGCCTACAAGGAGACCGTCACTGCCCAGGCCAGGGCCCAGGGCCGTTTTGTGCGGCAGAGCGGGGGGCGCGGCCAGTACGGCGACGTCTGGCTGGAGGTCGAGCCCCGTGAGCCAGGCCAGGGGTTTGAGTTCGTCAACAAAGTGGTCGGGGGGACGGTCCCCAGGGAGTTCGTCCCCGCGGTGGAGGCGGGCGTCCGGGACGCCCTGCAGTCGGGCCCCCTGGCTGGCTACCCGGTAGTGGACATACGAGTAGCCTTGGTGGACGGCTCCTACCATGAAGTGGACTCCAGCGAGCTGGCCTTCAAGATGGCCGGCGCCATCGGCCTCAAGGCCGCCATCGAGCAGGCCCAGCCGGTGCTGCTGGAGCCCATCATGAAGATGGAGGTTGTCACCCCCGATAGCTTCCTGGGCGCAGTCCTGGGGGACCTGAGCAGCCGCCGCGCCGTCATCAGCGGCATCGAGACCCGCGGCAACATCAGCATCATCCCGGTCCATATCCCCTTGGCCGAGACTTTCGGCTATACTACAGACTTGCGCTCCCTGACCGAGGGCAGGGCGTCCAGCTCCATGGAGTTTGCGCGCTACCAGCCGGTGTCCCCGAGCCTGGTGGATGAGATCATGGAGCGTGGTAAGGGCCGCCGGGTGGCGCAGCGGGCCTGAATCGGGAGAGAGTTGGAGCAATGGCGCGGCAGCGGATTCGCATCAAGCTGAAGGGGTACGACCACAAGACCGTGGACCGCTCGGCGGAGCAGATCGTGGAGACGGCGGAGCGGACGGGAGCGGCGGTAGCCGGCCCGATTCCGCTGCCCACCCGCATCGAGCGCTTCACCGTGAACCGTTCGCCCTTCATAGACAAGGACTCCCGGGAGCAGTTCGAGATCAGGACCCACAAGCGCCTGATAGACATCTACGATCCCTCCTCCAAGGTCGTGGACAGCCTGACCCGGCTCCAACTGCCCTCTGGCGTGGATATCGAGATCAAGCTCTAGGGCGGAAGGGAGATGAAGGAGCAGCGGCAGCAGGACACGCGGGACCGGTTCGCCGGCTTCCGCCACGGGTTGCGGGTGCAGGACAAGGCCCCGGCCTTCACCCTCCAGGACCTGTCCGGCGCCCCGGTCTCCCTGGCCGACTTTGCGGGGACAAAGCATGTGGTGCTGGAGTTCGGGGCCATCACCTGACCGCCCTGCGCGACGGCGGTGCCGTCCATGCACAGGCTATACGACCAGTGGGCGGGGCCAGATATCGAGTTCTTGTTCGTGTATTGTCGGGAGCCCCATCCGGGGCGCGTCTACCCGCAGCCGGCCGCCTACGAGGAGCGGGTGGCCCAGGCCCGGACCTTTGCTGAGAAGTACGGCAGCCCGCTGCACATCCTGGTGGATGCGATGGACAGCCCGGTGCAGCGGGCCTACGGCGACCTGCCCAACATGGCCTATGTCATCAGCAAGCGAGGGCTGATGGTCTATAAGGCGAGCTGGACCAAGCCGGACGAGATCGGCGCCCTGCTGCGCAACTTGAGGGAGGCGGAGCAGGCCCGCGCACAGAGTAAGCAGGTGTTCTCGGTGTACACGGAGAAGATCGAGTACAACAGCCCCGAGTGGGAGGCGCGCCGCCTGGCCGAGACCCGGCGCGTCCTCGTCGAGGCGGGCTCCCCTGACCTGAAGCTGTTCGGCCTGGAGCCCGGGGAACAGGGCGCCGCCGCGCCGGCCGGGGACCAGAGGACGTAGCTATGATCAGCGGCCTATTAGGAAAAAAGGTAGGCGTGACCCAGTTCTTCCGCCCCGATGGCACCCTGGTGGCCGCCACCGCTATCGAGGCCGGGCCCTGCACGATTACCCAGATCAGGACGACCCCCAAGGACGGGTATGAGGGGGTGCAGGTGGGCTTCGGCCAGCGCCAGCGGCTGAACCAGCCCCAGCGGGGGCACCTGAAGGCGTCGGGCAGCAGCGCGCGCCATCTGCGGGAATTCGCGGCCACGGACTACGCCTCCCTGAAGGTGGGGCAGAGGGTGGACGTGAGCATCTTCCAGCGCGGCGACTTTGTCCAGGTGGCGGGGGTGTCCAAGGGCCGGGGTTTCCAGGGGGGAGTCAAGCGCTACCATTTCAAGGGCGGCCCCAAGACCCATGGCCAGAGCGACCGCCATCGCGGCCCGGGCTCCGTCGGCTCCACCACCACCCCGGGCCATGTCATGAAGGGCCTGCGCATGGCGGGCCACATGGGCCATGAGCGGGTGACGGTGCGGAACCTGCGGGTGCTGGAGGCCGACCCCCAGCGCAACCTGCTCCTGGTCCAGGGCGCAGTTCCGGGTCCCAACGGGGGACTGCTGGAGATCATGAGGGCCAAACGGCCCCCGCGGGCCAAGCAGGCGCCTCCGGCGCCGGCGAAGAAGTAGGCGTGGCCTCCATGCAACTGCCAATCAAGAATCTCAAGGGAGAAGCGGCGGGCCAGGTTGAGGCCAGCGACTACGTCTTTGGCGTGGCGCCCCACCGGGCGGTGCTCCACCAGGCCCTGGTGGCCGGGTGGGCCAATGCCCGCCAGGGCAATGTCAACACCAAGACCCGGGGCGAGGTGGAGGGGAGCACCCGCAAGCTCTACGCGCAGAAGCACACGGGCCGGGCGCGGCGGGGCTCCATCCGTTCCCCCCTGCTGCGCCACGGCGGCATCGCCTTCGGGCCCAAGCCCCGCGATTTCACCCAGGCCCTGCCCAAGAAGATGCGCCGGCTGGCCATCCGCTCCGCCCTCTCGGCCCACGCCGCTGAGGGCACCCTGACCGTCGTGGAGGGGTGGGCGCTGGGGGAGGCCAAGGCGCGGTCGGTGGCGCAGGCGCTGAAGGCGCTGGGCGCTGGCAAGAGCGCCCTCCTGGCTACTGCCGGGGTGGACAAGGTGCTGG
The DNA here is from genome assembly GCA_016199375.1 of Chloroflexota bacterium. Classification (GTDB taxonomy): domain Bacteria; phylum Chloroflexota; class Dehalococcoidia; order SHYM01; family SHYM01; genus JACQGV01. Next base: position 5,632 of record JACQGV010000173.1, read on the forward strand.
TGCGCTGCGCGCGCAACCTGCCCGGAGTCCGGACCACGCCCGCCGACCAGCTAAACACCCGCGACCTGCTGGCGCACGAGAGCCTGATCATGACCGTGGACGCCGTGCGGCGGTGCGAGGCCCTGTGGGGCGCGCCCGCGGGGAGTATCCGCAAACCGGCCTCCGGGGGAGTTGTCCCGCCGCCGCCGGGCCGGCAGCCTCGCGGCCGCCGGGGGGTCCCGGCCGCCCCGGTTGGTGAGGAGTAACGGCCATGCACCCCCTCGAGGTCCTGCGCCGCCCCCTCGTCACCGAGAAGAGCACCGCTCTGAGTGCCCAGGCCAAGTATGTCTTCGAGGTGGCGCTGGGAGCCAACAAGCGCCAGGTCAAGGAGGCCGTCGAGCGGGCCTTCAACGTCGGCGTCGTCAAGGTCAATGTGATGAACATGCACGCGGAGCGTCGCCGGGCGGGCCGCCGGCTCTTCTATACCAGCCCCTGGAAAAAGGCCGTTGTCACCCTCAAGCCAGGCGACAAGATAACCCTGTTCGAGGGTGTTTAGGCCGGAGCGTAACGCTATGCCACTGAAGAAGCCCAAACCGAAAACGCCAGGCACCCGGCATCTGGTGGCCCCGTCCTTTGAGGAGATCACCAGGTCCAAGCCGGAGCCCACGCTGCTGGAGCCTCTGAAGAAGAAGGCTGGGCGCAACGTGCGCGGCGTGGTCACCGTCCGCCACCGGGGTGGCGGCGCCAAGCGCGCCTACCGGCGTATTGACTTCAGGCGCGACAAGCTGGGCATCCCCGGCAAGGTGGTCTCCATCGAGTACGACCCTAACCGGACTGCCCGCATCGCCCTGGTCCAGTACGTGGACGGGGAGAAGCGGTACATCATCGCGCCCTGGGGCCTCAAAGTGGGAGACCCCATCATGGCGGGGCCCCAAGCGGAGATCAGGCCGGGCCATGCCCTCCCCATGGGCTCGATTCCCCTGGGGACCACTATCCACAACGTGGAGCTCAACCACGGGCGCGGCGGCCAGCTGGCGCGGGGGGCGGGCGTGGCCGCCCAGCTCCTGGCCAAGGAGGAGGAGACCGTCCTGGTGCGCCTGCCCTCGGGCGAGGTGCGCCGGATCCGGGCCGATTGCATGGCCACGGTGGGCCAGGTGGGCAACCCTGACCACCAGAACATCAGTTGGGGCAAGGCGGGCAAGCTGCGACACAAGGGCTGGCGGCCCACGGTGCGGGGCTCGGCCATGAGCCCCCGCGATCACCCCCACGGTGGGGGAGAGGGCCGCACGCCCATCGGGATGCCGGGCCCCAAGAGCCCCTGGGGCAAGCCGACCCTGGGTAAGAAGACCCGCCGCAATCGGCGGAGCGATAGTCTCATCGTCAGGAGAAGGAGCAAGTAGCCGTGTCGCGCTCCACCAAAAAAGGCCCCTTTGTGGAGCCCAAGCTGTTGCGGCGGGTGGAGGCTGCCTCCCGTGGCACAGCCAAGGTAGTGCTGAAGACCTACTCCCGGCCCTCAGTGGTTATCCCGCAGATGGTAGGGCTCACCATCGCGGTCCACGATGGCCGCCGCCATGTGCCGGTGTTCATCACCGAGAACATGGTAGGGCATCGGTTGGGTGAGTTCGCCCCCACGCGGACCTTCAGGGGCCACTCCAGCAAGGCCGCGCGCGCCGCTGCCGTCAAGCCAGCCAGCGCGCCCCCAGCCAGCGCGCCCAAGGAGTAGGCCTGGATGGAAGTAAGGGCCAGCACGCGGAACATCGGGATCTCGGCCAAGAAGCTCCGTCTGCTGGCGGACGCGGTGCGGGGCCGGCGGGTGGAGGAGGCGCTGCAGACGCTGCGCTACCTCCCGTCGCCCTCGGCCCGTCCCCTGGCCAAGGTGATCCAGGCGGCGGCGGCCAACGCCGAGAACAACTACCAGCTCCCGGGAGAGGGGCTGAGGTTGGTGAAGCTCTGGGTGGACGAGGGGCCTACGCTGAAGCGTATCCGGGCCAAGGCCCGGGGCCGGGCGGGGCCTATCCTCAAGCGGTCGTGCCGGATCACCGCCGTGGTTTCTGAGGAGGACGAGGGTGGGGCATAAGACGCATCCTGTGGGCTTCCGGCTGGGCGTCATCCGCCCCTGGCAGAGCGTTTGGTACGCTGGGAAGGGCTACCGGGACCTCGTCCAAGATGACGTCAAGGTCCGGGGGCTGGTCAGGGGCAAGTACGGTGAGGGCGACGTTGCGCGGGTGGAGATCGAGCGCAATGCTAACCAGGTGACCGTCACGATCCACACCGCCAAGCCGGGCGTGGTCATCGGCCGCGGCGGGCAGCGGGTGGACGAGCTCCGGAACCTGCTGGAGAAGGAGACGGGCCGGCGGATGCGGCTGAACATCCAGGAGATCCGCCAGCCCGAGCTGGACGCCTACCTGGTGGCCCGCAACATCGCCGACCAACTCGAGCGACGGGTGGCGTACCGGCGGGCCATGAAGCAGGCGGTGCAGCGGACGCTGCAATCGGGCGCCCGCGGTATCCGCATCCGCTGCGCGGGCCGTCTGGGTGGGTCCGAGATGGCCCGGCGCGAGACCGAGCGCCAGGGGCGGGTGCCCCTGCACACCCTGCGGGCCGACGTGGACTTCGGGCGCGCCGAAGCCACGACCACCCTCGGCAGGATCGGGGTCAAGGTCTGGATCTATCGCGGCGACGTGCTCCCCGAGCGGGCTGAGCGACCCGCCGCGGAGAAGGCCAAGGCGCCCGTGGCGGTGTCCGTGGGGGAGGCCGCTGCTCCGGCGCCGTCGCTGGCCCTGCCCGTGGGCGCCGTCAGCACGCCCGAGCCGGCCCGCGAGGTCGCGGTCGCCCCCGGTGAGACGGCCGGCGTGCCGCCCCCGGCGGCCACGGCCCCCAAGCCAGCGCGCGCCCGCCCCGCACGCCCCCGGTCTCCGCGTCCTAAGACAGAGGCCAAGGCCGAGACACCAACGGAAACCCCAGCCGCCGCGGGGCCGGGTGAGGCCCCGGTAGCAGCGGGGGAAGCCAAGCCGAGGGCCCCGCGCCGGCGTCCCTCCCGGCCTAAGGCGGCTGCAGAGGCGGCGCCCGC
>JACQGV010000182.1 GCA_016199375.1 Chloroflexota bacterium
CTACAGCACCGTCCCGGGCGTGAACCGGATCATACCCGTGGACGTGTACGTCCCCGGCTGCCCGCCGCGGCCCGACGCCCTCCTGTACGGCATCCTGATGCTCCACGAGAAGATGAAAAAGGAAGCGAACCGCAAGGCGCTTCCCTCGGTGCACACATGACTCTGGCCCTCAACGCCGGCGACGTGGCCGCCCGCGTCCGCGAGCGCTACCCCGATGCGGTGCTCGAGGCCAGCGGCAGCTCCCTCCTGGTGCGCAGGGAGCGGCTGGTGGAGGTCGCCCGGCTCCTGCGGGACACCGAGGGGCTGGACTTCGACTACCCGGCCATGGTCACCGCCATTGACTGGTGGGACTATTTCGAGGTGGTCCATTACCTCAACTCCCTGACGCGGAACCACTCCCTTTATCTGAAGACCCGCGCCTACGGGCGGGAGCTGCCGACGGTGCCATCCCTGGTGTCGGTCTGGCGCGGCTGCGACTTCCAGGAGCGGGAGGTCTACGACCTCATGGGCATCCGCTTCGAGGGACACCCCAACCTGAAACGCATCCTGCTGTGGGACGGCTTCGAAGGGCACCCCTTGCGCAAGGACTTCATCGGGTAATAGAGATGACGTTACGCACCGACCCGGTCACCATAAACTTCGGCCCTCACCACCCCTCGACCCACGGGGTGTTCCAGATGCGCATCACCGCCGACGGGGAGGTGATCACCAACCTGGAGCCCGTGATGGGCTATCTGCATCGGGGCTGCGAGAAGCTCTCCGAGGGGCGGACCTACACCCAGTTGGTGCCCCTCACCGACAGGCTGGACTACCTGTCGCCCATGAGCAACAACGTCGCCTGCGTCCTGGCGGCGGAGAAGCTGGGCGAGATCCCGGTGCCGGAGCGGGCGCAGTACATCCGGGTGATTATGGCGGAGCTCCAGCGCCTGGCCAACCACGGCGCCATGACCGGCTTCCTGCTCAACGACCTGGGCACGTTCTTCACCCTCTTTCACTACACCATGCGGGAGCGGGAGAAGATACTCGACCTCTTCGAGATGACCTGCGGCACCCGCGTGACCGTCAGCTACATGCGGCCGGGCGGCGTCCTGCAGGACCTGCCCGAGGAGTTCATGCCCCGGCTCCGGGCCCTGCTCGACGAGCTGCCCCAGCGCCTGGACGAGTACGAGGCCCTGATCACGGAGAATGAGATCGTCCTCGCCCGCACCAAGGGCGTCGGCGTCATGCCACGGGAGATGGCCCTCGCGGCGGGCTGTAGCGGGCCTATGCTCCGGGGCAGCGGCGTGAAGTGGGACATCCGCAAGAATGACCCCTATGGCATCTACGACCGCTTCCAGTTCGACATCCCCGTGGGGACCAACGGCGACGTCTACGACCGCTACTGGGTACGGATCCAGGAGATGCGCCAGAGCGTGCGCATCCTGGAGCAGGCCTACCGCGACATCCCCCAGGGAGACGTGCGCACCCGGCTGCCCCTCTTCTTCCGGCTGCCCACCGGCGAGGCCTACGCCCGCATCGAGGCGCCCAAGGGCGAGCTGGGCTTCTACCTGGTCAGCGACGGCGGCATCGCGCCCTACCGGCTGCACGTGCGCTCACCATCGTTCATCAACCTGGGGGTGCTGCGCGATCTGACCGTGGGCTATACCGTGGCCGACGCCGTAATCACCCTGGGCAGCGTGGATATCGTCCTGGGCGAGGTGGACCGCTAGTGAGCGTTTGGGACTACATAGTCAACCTCATCCCGAACCTGGCCCACAACCTGCGGGCGGCCGTTGCCGGCGGGCCCGACTGGCTGGTCTTCCTGGTCATGGGGCTGGCCGGGGTGCTGGCGCTGGTGGCCTTCGTGATGCTCCAGGTCCCGCCCCTGACCTGGGTGGAGCGGCGGCTGGTGGCCCGGGCCCAGGTCCGCATGGGGCCCAACCGGGTGGGGCCCTTCGGGCTCCTGCAACCCATCGCCGACGCCCTCAAGCTCATGACCAAAGAGGTCATCGTGCCCAGCAGCGCTGACGGCCTCCTGCACCTGCTGGGCTGTGCCCTGATATTCATACCGCCCTTCATGATCTTCGCCGTCGTTCCCTTCTCTATGGGCGGGGTCTTCACCGACCTCAACATGGGCCTGGTCTACGTCATCGCCGTCGGGTCTCTGGGCGCGGTCATTATCTTCACCGCGGGGTTCGCCTCCGCCAACCGCTACTCCATGCTGGGGGCGGCCAGAGCCGTCGCCCAGCTCCTGTCCTACGAGGTGCCCGCCACCATCGCCCTGGTCACCGTCGCCCTGGCAGCCGGCACCCTGTCGCTATCCGGCATAGTCATGGCCCAGACGGTGCCGTACATCCTCTATTTCCCCCTGGCCCTCATCATTTTCTTCATCGGCTCTCTGGTGGAGGTCAACCGCTCGCCCGCGGACCTCGCTGAGGCGGAGAGCGAGATCATCGCTGGCTACCACACGGAGTACGGCGGCTTTAAATGGGCCGTGTTCCAGCTCGCGGAGTACACTCACATGGTGGCTGCCTCAGCCCTCATCGCCACCGTTTTCCTCGGCGGCTGGAAGGGGCCGGGCCTGCCGCCCTATCTCTGGCTCTACGCGAAGATGCTGGCCGTGATCCTGCTCTACATGTGGATACGCTTCACCCTGCCCCGCATCCGGGTGGACCAGGTGATGGCCTTCGCGTGGAAGTTCCTGCTGCCCCTCTCCCTCATCAACGTGCTGGTGGTGGGCCTGGAAGTGGCTCTGGCCCCGGGCCTGCCGGTCTGGCTCATCGGCATCAACATCCCCTTCGCCGCGGCCAGCATCGTCGTCTGGGCGAAGGTCTACCGCGCCCTCGAGGGGCCGCCACGGCTTATGCAGCGGCGCGAGCTCCCAGGCATCACCGTCCCGCTCTCCGCCGAGACACCGGCGGGGAGCGTCAGGTAAGGAGAAGGCCATGTATGGCACCGGGCTCATGAAGGGCATGGCGGTGGTGCTGAAGACCATGCTCTTCAAGCCGCCCTTCACAGTGCAGTACCCGGAGCAGCGCGTCGAGCCGCCGCGCCGCTTTCGGGGCGCCTCCTTTGTTTGGTACGAAGACCGCTGCACCGGCTGCTCCACCTGTGCCAAGGCCTGCCCCCAGGGCAACATCGAGATCGTCACCTCCGCGGGCCAGTACAACCAGTATTTCGTGGAGAAGTTCGACATTGACCATCTGCGCTGTATGTTCTGCGGCCTGTGCGTGGAGGCCTGCCCTTATGACGCCCTGTTCATGGGCGGGGACTTCGAGAACGCCAGCTACAGCCGGGCCGCCCTGGTCGTCGGCAAGAAGCTCTTGAACGCGGCCGCCCCCACCCGCATCCCTAGCTCCTACTTCCACCCCGAGCTGGACCACATTGATATCACCAGCGGCCGGCCGGTGCCGGAGATCCGCAAGGCCGAGCAGGAGAAGAATCAGGACATCGGATGGGCGTCTCGATAGCATTCTGGATATTCGCGACCATGGCCGTGGCGGCCGCGCTGGCGGTCATCGCGGTGCGCAACATTTTCCGGGCGGCCCTCTCCCTCATCATCCTTTTCGGCGCCGTGGCCGCCCTCTTCTTCACCCTCAGCGCCGACTTCCTGGCGGTGGCGCAGCTCCTGGTCTACGCGGGGGCCATCGCCATCCTCATCCTCTTCGCCATCGTAGTCACCCCCAACTTCCAGTTCGCCAATCGCTCCAACAAGCTCTGGCTCCCCACCCTGGTGGCCGCGGCCCTGGTCCTGGCCGCCATCCTGGTCGGCATCTTCCGCACCGCCTGGCGCACCACGACGCCCGCGGACCTGCCCACGACGGGCGACATCGCCCTCGCCCTCTTCGACCAACGCCTGGGGTTCGTCCTGCCCTTCGAGGTGGCCTCGGTGCTGCTCCTGGCCGCCATCATCGGCGCCATCGCCATCGTGCGGGAGAAGTAGGGAGATGGTGGGACTGAATCACTACCTGGCGCTCTCGGCGGTGCTCTTCGCCATCGGCCTCTACGGCGCCCTCTCCAAGCGCAGCGCCGTGGTGGTGCTCATGGCCGTGGAGGTGATGCTGAACGCCGCCAACATCGCCCTGGTGGCCTTCTCCCGCTACGTCGTACCGCCGCTGGGCGCCCTCGCCGCCAACCAGGGCGCCTTCAGCGGCCAGATCTTTGCCATCTTCGTCATCACGGTGGCCGCCGCCGAGGCGGCCGTGGGCCTCGCCATCATCATCTACATCTACCGCACCAAGGAGACGGTGGACGTCACCGAGGTAGACCTGATGAGGGGCTAAGGCCCCGCGGGGAATGGGCATGACTTCAATCCAGAGCGACAAACAGAGGCTACCCTTGCGCTCCGGCAAGACCTGGACCGAGGTGCGCCGGGTGCGCGGCCTCATCGTAGCCGAGATGTGGAAGGACCTCTTTGAAGGCGAGGGGGTGCCGACCCGCCTCCTGCCGGTGCCCGGCGACGCCGAGACGGGCGAATTCGCCCTCTACGGCATCATGGTGCCCACCGAGAAATTCCACGTTGTCGAGGAGATTCTGAGGAAGGCATAGATGTTCCCAGAACCGGTAGCCTGGCTTATCTTCTTCCTGCCCCTCATCTCCTTTTTGACCATTGGCCTGGTGCTCCGGCCCTTCTTCAACGATGCGCCCCGGCGGGCGGGATACCTGACCATCGGGGCCATCGGGGTTTCACTGGCCTTCTCCATCTGGGCCCTCGCCGCCGTGTGGAACGCCCCCGGCCACGAGATCGAGTACGCCACCCACGACTGGCTGCGGGTGGGCAACCTGACCATCAGCGTCGGCATCATCCTGAACTCCCTCACCGCCATCATGCTGGTGGTGGTAACCCTGGTCAGCCTGATGGTCCAGATATACTCCCAGGGCTACATGGCGGGCGACTCCGGCTACCAGCGCTACTTCGCGGCCATGTCCCTGTTCACGGCCTCCATGCTGGGGCTGGTGCTGGCGGACAATCTGCTGATGCTCTACGTCTTCTGGGAGGGGGTGGGCCTCTGCTCCTACCTCCTCATCGGCCACTGGTACCACCGACCCGCCGCCGCGGCCGCCGCCAAGAAAGCATTCATC
>JACQGV010000180.1 GCA_016199375.1 Chloroflexota bacterium
ACCCTCGGAGCCCGGCCTGGCGCCTTTGCTAGCGGGCCAGGCCACGGCCAGGGCTGCCAGCAGCAGTCCGCCGAAGAGGGCGCTGGCGCTGGCGAACCGCAACGCCACGGCGAGCCCCCCGGCGTGATAGCCGCCCGTGGCGGCCAGCCAGACCCGTATCACCACTGCCCCGCCGACCAGGGCAGCGGCCACCAGCAGCGCGGCGACCCTCCGCCGCATATCCGTCGCCATGTGCTCCTTCACGCTTCCCTTTTCACTTCAGCGTCAGGAGGTAGGCCACCAGGTTCTCGAGTTGCTCCTGCGAAAGGACCTGTCCGAAAGGAGGCATGATGGGCGCGTACTCGGGGACCTTGTACTCATAGGTGGCCCCGGCCTTCACCTTCTCCGAGAGGTATCTCTCAGCCGTGAGGCCGGGGACACGCTGGCCTGCCCTGGAAGCCACATGAGTGAGGTCCGGCGCCCGGGTGCCTCCCTTTCCGCCTATAGAGTGGCAGCGAAAGCACCCCACGCTGGCGCCCCAGAAGAGCTCTTTGCCCCGCCCGGCGGCCTCCTGCGCTGCCGCCCCAGGTGGCTGGGGGCGGGGGAATTGGGGGTAGACCGATCCGGCAGCCACCAGGACGCCCGTTGTCACGAGGTAGACGGCCGCCAGGCTGGCCAGGACGCCCCCTGAGCCACGGGGTGGGGCGATTCTCTGCTTGCCCAGGAACCAGAAGAAAAGCGTCCCCAGGAGAAGCATAGCCGTGAAGAAGGCCCGGTAGCCCAGCCCGAACCTGATCCCGGTGTCATCGGGAATGAGCGGGAGGACCGCCCAGATAAGAATCAGCAGCCCGAGCAGAGTCCCGGGCCCGCCCCGTAGGGCCCGCAGCGCCGCGGTCACCCTGGACGCTCGCCCCGCTCCGGGTGCCCCCTGGGAGTGCGCGGGCTCCGACACGGTCTTCTACTCCGCCCTGCCCAGCTTGAACCCGACCCAGAAGATGAAGGCCATGAGGGCGAAAAAGACCAGCGTTACGATGCCCACCATCAGGCTGGTATGGGCCAGGGGCGTGGTGTACCAGTAAGGGGTGGTGTCCCGCAGCACGGTGTACACGTGCCAGTCTTGTCGCGCCAGCTCGCGGATGGCCCCCATCAAGCCCATCAGGTAGATGGCGACCGCCGGGATAAACACCAGGGCGTACTGGGCCTGAGGAGCGATCTCCCCCCAGCGCAGGGTGCCCTGGGCTAGGGCCCGCCGGTACACCATGTAGGTGAGGAAGGTGAGCATGATGATGGCTGTGACTGCCAGGGCCTTGGCCATCATCAGGCCCAGGAAGGCTGCCCGCTCCGGGATCGTGATAGCCTGGAGCCCGATGCCGGCGGGCGCCGGGGTCACCAGGTCCGGCAGGAAGTTCTGCGGGGTCACCCAGATGACGGTGCCCACCAGAATCACAGCGAAGGTAGGGCGCATGTAACCCAGGTAGGACTCTGTCAGCGTGATCCGCCGGATGCTCATCCACATGTAGTAGTTGGCACCCAGGAACAGCAGGCTCACCAGCAGGCCCTGCATCACGAAGAAGCTGGACAGCTTGTCGGCCATCATGAAGGTGGCGATGGTGGCGTCGTACAGGAAAATCTCCTTCGCCAGGATGTAGCCCGCCAGGGGGAGGAGCATCAGCGTGGCGACGCCGATGAAGTTGCCGATGAACCCCATCCAGTCGTAGAAGGCCCGGTCCTCATCCCGCTTGGCGGTCAGGAACATGAAGGCAGCGAAAAGCGCGACCATGAACCCGCCCAGGGTGATGTTGGCGATGAACCGGTGCAGGTTCAGGCCGCTCCACGTAGGGTTATTCACTAGGGCCCACAAGCTGGCCGTTGCTGACCCCTCCGGCGGCGTCAGCATGTAGGCCCCTACCGCGTTCATCAGCAGCATCACCACGGTGCCCACTATGTTGAGTCCCACGCCGAGGGTGATGTGCAGGCCCTTGCGGCGCGCCAGAGGTTCCCAGGTGTACCAGTAGACGTACATCAGCACCGTCTCCACCAAGAAGAGGAGGGCGTACAGCGCGAAGACGGGGCCGAACCGCTGGAAGAGGTGGACCGCCACCTGGCTATAGGGGCCCATGAGCATGAAACCAAAGGCGGCCCCGGAGATGGCGGTCAGGCTGTACGCGATGGTCACTACCTTCATGGTCTCGTGGGCAAGCCGCTCGTAGCGAGCGTCCCCGGCTGACCGCACGAACAGGACCAGAGTCGTGAGAAGAAGGGCTGCCAGTGAGATGATGATGCGGTCAATGAGGGTGCCGGCTAGGAGGAGCGCCAGGATGGCTAAGGCTGCCAGGACGGCAGCAAAGGGAAGACGGACCCGCCAGTTGCGGGCCCCCTTGCGCGCGCCCAGGTACTCGCAGAGGACGATAAAGATCGGGGCGCCCAGGACGAAGGCAGCGAGGAACAGGTGAAGCTGGGCCGCTATCCAGAGCGCCGAGCGGGCGCCGATGAGGGGCACATCTATGGGCACTGGCGTCCGCTCCTTACCCCTTGAGACGTAGCGAAATGAACCCGGGCGCTCACGGCACCACCGTAAGCTCCCCGTTCATGCCGCGGTCGGCGTGGTTGCTGATGGGGCACGATATCTTGTATGCCCCCGGTGACAGATCAATCTGCCACTCGGATGTGCGCCCCTGTCCCACCTTGGGCGCCTTCTCGTCTAGGCCCTGGCCTTCCACCCGGAAGTCATGGGTATAGCGCCCCTCGTTCTTCAAGACAAAGGTGACCGCCCCTTGTTTGACCGTGAGCTGGTCGGGGTCCAGCTTGAAGTCCTTCAGGGCCACCGTGACCGTGCCCTGCAAAACCGCCGGCCCAGGGCTGGACTGGCCCGGATTCTGCCCCGACGCAGGAGGCTCCTTCCCTGGCGCCGGCGCCGCCTGTGCGGGCGGCCCCGAGGAGCCCTTGCCCTCCACCTGGGCTGCCAGGGGATGGGGGACCCCTGGGTATTCGCAGGCGGGCAGGGCAAGCAAGAGGGCCCCGGCCAGGAGCACCATTGCGCCTGCACGCCCGCGACGCACTCTCTCAGTCCAGCCCATGAGCCCTCTCCAGCGGACCAGCTTCAGACCCCCAGGCCCGTCCTTGCGAGCGAGGGGGGGCGTCCACTTGTCCGCTGTCGGCTGGTTGCCCCGGCCTGCGGTGGGCCAGGCGGACGCCCCCCGGTTGCCATTGTTACGAGGCTGGGCAGACTTGCCTATGACCTCGGTATGACGGTGATCGTGCTGTGCATGGTGGGGTCATGCTCGTTGCAGTGGAGCATGTATGCGCCCGCTTGAGACGCCGTAAAACTCATCACGTACTCCCGCCCGCGGTTCTGCGTCTGCTCCTTCACCGCCTCCTTGCCGTCGGGGCCCTCTATCCAGGTGGTGTGCTTGTCCCCGTTGATGATAAATATCCTCAAGGTGACCTTGTCCCCCTGGAAGACGGTCATCGCGCCGGGCGTCCAGACGTAGGTGGAGACCTCCCACTTGCTGGCGTCGCTCTTGTCCGCGTCGCCAGGCTTCTTGTACCGATAGCCGTCGGAGAGGGTCTTGGGGTCGGTGGGAGGCACAGCCAGGTCCTTGGTGACGGTGGAGCCCTTCAGCTCCGCCCCTGTGACCATGAACATCCTCTCCCCCGCGGGGACGGCGACCTTCCCGACCTTCCCCTCCACGCTGGTCAGCTTGCCCTGGA
>JACQGV010000191.1 GCA_016199375.1 Chloroflexota bacterium
ATGCCAGTACAGATGATCGAACGGGCCGTCATCGCCACCGCCGATCTTGACGCGGGCATCGCGAGCTACCAGCGGGCCCTGGGGCTGCCCCTGGTGGCCCGCGGCTCCCTGCCCGAGGTGGATATAGATTACGCTTTCCTGGGGGCCGGCACCAGCTTCATCGAGCTCATGCGACCACGCTCCGACCAGAGTCCACTCCACCGGTTCCTCGCCAAGCGCGGCGGGCCGGGCCTCTACGCCATCGGCCTGCTGAGCAGCGACCTCCAGGCGGACGTTGATGCCCTGGCGGCCGCCGGGGTGCGCCACCGCGAGGTCACCATCGCAGCCGTGCGCGGCCCCCGGTCCCGCGTCGTCTGGCCCGACCCCAGGGACATGCAGGGGGCGCTGTTCCAGGTCCTGGACCACCGGGAGGCGGCCCCTCAGGACCACCCCCATGTCGTGCAGATATGGCAGTGCTCCCCCCTGGTGCCCGACCTGGCGCTGGCGCGCTCCCGCTACGAGCTGATTGTGAAAGGGGCGCGGGTGGAGGCCGGCAGCTCCGCAAGGTACGGCTATCGCCACAACACCCTCTACCTGGGCGCGGGGCCGCACGCCCAGTCCTTTGAGCTGTGCAGCCCCACCGACAGCTCGCGGCCCATGGGACGCTTCTACCAGCGCTGGGGCCCCAGCATCTACATGATCACCCTGGAGGTGCGGGACCTGGCGGGACTCGTCAGGGGCTTCGAGGCGCGGGGTGTGCGCTATGTTTCCGAGCCCGGCAGCGCACGCATTGGCTACATCCACCCCCAAGAGACGCCCGGCTGCTTCATCGGCCTGCTGGAGGTGGCGTGATCGCGGGGCCGCCGGGTTTACCGCCCGTACCTCAGCTTCGCGTAAAGGAGCAGCGCGAACAGCGCCAGTGACACGACGTTCCAGTAGATGAGCGGCGTCAGCCCGCGCACGACGCCGTAGGAAAGCCAGAGGCTGGTGCCCGTGGCGAGCATGAGGGTGAAGGCCAGGCTTATCTCCCGGGCGCTGCGGAGCCGGAAGACCCGCACCACCTGGGGGATGACGCCCAGAGTCGTGAGGGCTCCGGCCACGAAGCCCAGGACCTCGGTGGCGCTCAAGCTATCACCTGTGTGACGACATGCGTTAGGGCTTCTCGATGATCCAGGGGTCGGCGTCGCGGCGCCAGGCCACCAGCTCCGACGCCTTGAAGAACAGCGCGACCTCTCGCGCCGCGCTCTCCGGGGAGTCGGAGCCGTGGATCAGGTTGCGTCCCATCTCCAGGGCCAGGTCGCCCCGGATCGTGCCAGGCGCCGCCTCCGTGGGGTTGGTCTTACCCATGGCGCTGCGCACGGCCTCCACCGCCCGCGGCCCTTCCAGGACGGCGGCGACGATGGGCGCCGAGGTTATGAACTTGACCAGGCCCTTGTAAAAGGGCTTGCCCTGGTGCTCGGCGTAGTGGCGCGCCGCCAGCTCGCGGTCCATCTGCAGCAGCTTCAGCCCCACCAGCTTCAGCCCGCGCGCCTCCAGGCGGGCGAGGATGGCGCCGCTGAGCCCGCGCTGCACGCCATCGGGCTTTACCAACACCAGCGTGCGTTGTACCTCCACGATTGCCTCCTTGCGCGCGGTCGAAATCGTTTGTAGACTTCGTCCCTGACTACCATGAGACTGGGAATAGGGCCCAGGCTAAAGGATATGGGCTCGGCGCCCGCGCGCAAGGGGGGCACGGTCCCACTCATGGTGCCGAGACCTGAGCCCGCGACGCCTCCGCTGGCTACAGGATACTCCCCTTGACGCTACGGGGCCGCGTATTACCCTGATAGCGTGAATCCCCAGGAGCCTGACGAGCTATGAACGAGCGGGAACCGGCGCGCCAGCGGGCGGCGGCCCTGCGCGAGCAGATAAACTACCACAACCACCGCTACTACGTCCTCGATAGCCCGGAGATCAGCGATGCCGAGTACGACGCCTTGCTGCAGGAGCTGCGGGCCCTGGAGGCGCGCTTTCCCGACCTGCTCACGCCCGATTCCCCCACGCAGCGGGTGGGCGCCCCTCCCGCCGAGGCCTTCGGCACCGTCGAGCACCGCCTGCCCATGCTGAGCCTGAGCAACGTCTTCGACAATCAGGAGCTGGCCGCCTGGCACAAGCGGGTCGGTGGGCTCCTGGAGGGCGCGCCCTTTGACCTGGTCTGCGAGCACAAGTTCGACGGCCTGGCCGTCTCGCTGGTCTACCAGGACGGCGTCTTCAGCGTCGGCGCCACCCGGGGCGACGGCTATCGGGGCGAGGACGTGACCGCCAACCTGCGGACCGTCCGCACCATCCCCCTCCAGGTTAAAGGCGGGCCCCGCCGCTTTGAGGTGCGGGGCGAAGTGATCCTGAGCAAGGCCCAGTTCGAGCGCATCAACCAGGAGCGGGCGCGCCAGGGGATGCCCCTTTACGCCAACCCTCGCAACTCCGCCGCCGGCTCCTTGCGCCAGCTCGACTCCCGCATCACCGCCCAGCGCGGCCTGGAGGTCTACATCTATGCCCTGGGCTGGGTCGAGGGCGGGGATGCCCCTGCTCCCGCCACCCACTGGGAGAGTCTGCAGCTCTTGAAGTCCCTGGGCTTCCGGGTGAACCCGCACCTGGCCCTGGCCACCACTCTGGATGAGGTTGAGGCGTACTACCAGGAGTGGCTGTCCCGCCGCGTGGCGTTGCCCTACCAGGCCGATGGCATCGTCGTCAAGGTGAACTCGCGGGCGCAGCAGGAGCGCCTGGGCGTGGTGGGGCGGGAGCCCCGCTGGGCGACGGCCTACAAGTTCCCCTCCGACCAGGCCACCACAAGATTGTTGGAGATCGGGATCAACGTCGGCCGTACCGGGACCCTCAACCCCTATGCCATCCTGGAGCCGGTGCGGGTCGGCGGCGTCACTGTCAGCCAGGCCACCCTTCACAACGAGGACTACATCGTGGAGCGCGACATCCGCATCGGGGACTGGGTCATCGTGCAGCGGGCGGGGGAGGTGATCCCCCAGATCATCGGGCCGGTGCTGGGCCGGCGGACCGGAGGTGAGCGCCGGTTCCAGATGCCGGCGGCCTGCCCCTCCTGCGGGCACCCCGCGCTGCGTCCGCCCGGCGAGGCCGCCTGGTCCTGCCTGAACTCAGCCTGTCCGGCCCAGCAGTTCCGCAAGCTGGAGCACTTCGCCTCCAAAGGCGCCATGGACATCAAGGGCGTGGGGGGTGCCACCCTGGAGGCCATGGTGCGGGCGGGCCTGGTCAAGGACCCCGCCGACGTTTACTTCGTCACCAGGGAGCAGCTCCTGGCCCTCGAGCGCCTGGCCGACAAGAGCGCCCAGAACGTGCTGGACGCCATCGCCAGGAGCAAGGAGCGGCCCCTCGCCAACGTCATCGCGGCCCTGGGCATCCTGAACGTGGGCGAGGAGACGGCCCGCGACCTGGCGGAGCGGTTTCGCTCCCTGGACGCCCTCAGCGCCGCCGGCGAGGAGGAGCTGCAGACGGTGCCCAACATTGGCCCCAAGGTGGCGGCCAGCATCGCGGCCTTTTTCCGCGACGAGGGCAACCGCGCCGTGCTGGAGAAGCTGCGTCAGGCCGGGGTGCGGCTGGCCGCGGAGCCCGCCGCCGCCCCCGCCACGGGCCCCTTCCAGCCCTGGAAGGGCTACCAGTTTGTGCTCACGGGCACCCTTGCCAGCATGGCCCGCGGCGAGGCCGAGCAGCGCATCCGGCGGCTGGGCGGCGCCGTCGGCAGCAGCGTCACCCGCAAGACCACCCACCTGGTGGCTGGCGCCGCCCCCGGCTCCAAGCTGGAGCGGGCCCGGGAGCTAGGGGCCACCGTGTGGGACGAGGCGGCCTTCCTGGCCGCCCTGCGCCAGCATGGCCAGGCCTAGGGTGAGGCGGCGTCGCTTCCCCCCGGGC